>JBFJWO010000119.1:0-11342 GCA_041623575.1 Gammaproteobacteria bacterium | reverse complement strand
GGCTGGTGGTCCGCTTGCGTGCCGCCGATCACTACCTGCAGCAGGTCTACGTCGACCGCACGCGCCCGGCGGATACGCCTTATCGCGACTTCGACTACCGCGAGCTGCTGAGTCTCGACGTCGGCGACGGCGCACGCCGCAGCCTGTTCGCGCCGGGCGGCCTGCTGTCGGTGAGCGCGCGCGCCGAACGCTGGTTGCTGTGGCCTTTCGGCGTGCCGAGCGCCGGGGCGATGCGGCGTAGCGGCACGCACGCGATCGCCTTTCTCGGCCAGCGCCACTTCGACGACGCCCGGCTGCTGGAGACCCTGCTGGAACCCGCTCCCTGAGGGGCGCGACTCAGAGACTGTTTCGCCCGACCCAGTCGGCGGCGAACTGGCGCGCGACCCGGCCGCTGCGCGAGCCCCGTTGTAATGCCCAGCGCAAGGCTGCCTCGCGAGCGGCGTCGTCGAACGCCAGCGCCGGCGCCAGGCGCGCCAGCCAGTGCTCGGCGATGGCCAGGTAGGCGTCCTGCTTGAACGGGTAGAACGACAGCCACACGCCGAAGCGCTCCGACAGCGAGATCTTCTCCTCCACGGTCTCGCCGTGGTGGATCTCCCCGTCGACGTTGCGTGCCTCGAGGTTCTCGCTCATGAACTCCGGCATCAGGTGCCGGCGGTTGGACGTGGCGTAGATGATCACGTTGTCCGGCGCCACCGACACCGACCCGTCCAGCATCGCCTTCAGCGCACGGTAGCTGGCGTCGTCGGCGGAAAACGACAGGTCGTCGGTGAACAGGATGAAGCGCTCGCTGCGCGCCGCCAGCGGCTGCGCGATGTCCGGCAGGTCGAACAGGTCGTGGCCGTCGACTTCCACCAGGCGCAGGCCGTCGCCCGCGTACTTGTTGAGCAGGGCCTTGATCAACGACGACTTGCCGGTACCGCGCGAGCCCCACAGCAACGCGTTGTTGCACGGCAGCGCGCGCACGAACTGCAGCGTGTTGCGCTCGAGCGCGGCCTTCTGGTCGTCGATGCCGAGCAGGTCGTCGAGCTCGAGCCGGTGCGGCCGGGTCACCGCCTCCAGCCCGGCGACGCCCGCGTGCTTGCGCCATCGATAGGCGATCGCCGACCAGTCGACCGGGCGGGCCTCGCGCGTGAGGGCCGTATCCAGGCGCTCGAGCAAACGTTCTGCCCGTTGCAGCACGGCGTCCACACGTTGCGGGTCGAGGTCCACGGGCGCTCCGGCGTTCGTTGCGAAGGCGGAACTATACCGAGTCGGGCAGCGGCCTTCACGCGCGGCGGTCCCGCCCGGTTGGTCCCGGAATTGCAATCGACCCTGACGGGTAGAACTTGAGCCGCCTGCCCATCGCCGGGCGCGTCCGGGCTGCGCGTGGCCAGGCGCGGCTAAGTGGTTGATTGACGCACCCCCGGCGGCTCGGGTCGCCCGCGCGGCGTGAGTCCGTCGCGGGCACACGGCGCCAATCGGTTGGCGTTGGTGGCTGCCCGGCGCCGGTTTATTGGCTGCGAGCCCGCGTGCCGAACGCCCGGAGACAGTACCGGGGGCCGCCAGAACCAGAAGGGGAGGCAGAGTTGCGAGCAGACGGGTGGTTGACCGCGGGATTGGGCACAGCGCCCGGGCAGCGCCGGTTGCTTGCCGTGCTGGTCGTGGCGCTGGTCGTCGTCGCCGCCTCGCACACCCTCTACGTGGTCAGCGACTACCGCCACCTGGTCAACTACCGGGCGCTCGCCGACGCACGCAACAGTTCGCTGGCCGCGGCCGCGCTGGGCGACTACGTCACCGGCGTGCTGCGCGACCTGCAACGGTTCGCCGCCAACGCCGGCCCGCTCCTCGAGCGACTCGCCGGCGGGTCGCCCGACGCCGCGGACCGCCGGCGTCTCGCCGACGAGTTGAGCCGGCAGATCCCCTCGGCGGTCGCCGCCGGCGTGGCCGACCCCGGCCGCCGCCTCGCCTGGTCGAGCGATACCGGCGTGCTGGCGCTGGACGAGCTCGGTTCACCGCGTGCCGTGCAGTGGCACGACGACCTGGTGCTGTTCGGCACGCGCGACGCCGGCGGCGGGGCCACGATCACCGTCGCCGTCCCCGCCACCCGCATACTCGCCCCGCTGGCGCGCTTCGAGGTGCAGGGCGCGAGACTGCGCCTGGTGCCCGACCAGAGCGAGCCGTCCCGCGGCAACGGCGCGGCGGTGCCCGGCACCAACTGGCAGGTGTTCAGCGGCGTGGCGCCGGCGCCAGGCGATGACCTCGCGTTGCTGCTGCGCATCGTCCTGCCGTTGCTGGTGATCGGCGCAGCGCTGGTCGTGCCGTTGCTGGTGTTCACCAGCGCGCAAGCCCGCCGGCTGGCCGCCAGCGAGGCGCGCTTCAGCCGTTTTTTCGAGAACGGCGAGGACCCGGTGGTGGTGCTCGACCTCGCCGGGCGCACGCTCGTCGACGCCAACCAGCGCTTCGCGCAGCTGCGCGGCGCGCCGTTCGATGTCCTCCTCGGCAAGCCCTTCGCGGGTCTGCTGGCGGAAGGCGACGGGGCCCTGCAGCGATTCCTGGACGAGGTCGAGCAACAGGGCTCGGCGTGGACCGCGGACCTGCGGCTGCGCGCCGCCGACGAGACGGTGTTACGCACCGAGATCGCCGCCACGCTGAACCCACGCGACCCGGAGTTCGTGCTGGTGCGCGTGCGCAACGTCGACGATCACAAGCGCATCGAGCGCGCGGTGTACGACCTGGCCCAGTCCTCGGCGGGGCTGGAGGACGAGGACTTCCTGCGCGCCTGCGTGCGCAGCCTCGCCAGCGCGTGCCGCTGCCGCTGGGCGCTGGCCGGGATATTCGACGACGACACGCGCACCTCGATCAGGACGCTCGCGTTGTGGGACGGCGACGGGTTCTGCGACAACATCGTCTACCCGCTGGCCGGTTCGCCGTGCGGGTACGCGCTGGCCTCGGGCGGCAACGCGGGCGTCGCGATCGGGAGCGGGGTGCGCGAACGCTTTCCCGAGGACCCGTACCTCGTGCAGATGGGCGTCGAGAGCTACGTCGGCGCCCCACTGGCGGACGACCGGGGCGAACCGCTGGGCATCGTGGTGGTGATGGATAGCGAGCCGATGCCGCACAGCCGCCTGACCGAGCCTTTCGTCGGCATCTACGCCAACCGCCTGGCGCAGGAAATGGTGCGCCGGCGGGCGCTGCTGGACCTGCGCGAGAGCGAGCAGAACTACCGCGACCTGATCGACGGCTCGGTGCAGGGCATCATGATCCACCGCGATTGGCAGCCCGTGTACGTCAACCCGCGCTGCCTCGAGATGTTCGGCTACGACGACATCGGCGAGTTGTTCGCTCTCGACTCGCTGCGCCCGTTGTTCGCCGAGGACGAGTATGCCCGGCTCGAGCGCTACCGCACCTCGCGCATGCTGGGCGAGGCCGTGCCGGACCAGTACGAGGTGAACGCATTGCGCAAGGAC
Organism: Gammaproteobacteria bacterium; assembly: GCA_041623575.1. GTDB lineage: Bacteria > Pseudomonadota > Gammaproteobacteria > JAHELT01 > JAHELT01 > JAHELT01. Next base: position 7,896 of record JBFJWO010000119.1, on the reverse strand, counting down.
GGCTCACGCATGGTCGTCCACTGCGTCGCACGCCTGACCCGCTGGAACGGCGAGCCCGCCATCCAGAGCACCTACCTCGACGTCACCGAACGCAAGCGCGTCGAGGCGGCGCTGCGCGAGAGCGAGACCAACTTCCGGCGCCTCACCGAGGGTGCCATCGAAGCGATCATGATCTATCGCGACTTGAGGCCCCTCTACGTCAACCCGCCGTTCGCGAGCATGCTCGGCTACTCGGTCGACGAGGTGCTCGGTTTCGCCGACGTGCGCGCGCTCTACCCCGAGCACGTCTGGGAGCGCGCGAGAGAGTTGCTCGCGCAACCGCCGAGCGAGGGCTCGCGCCCCGCCAGCTACACCTTGCAGATGCGCCATCGCGACGGGCGCCCCATCGACGTGCAGGTGCGCGGCATGGGCTCGCAGTGGAGCGGCGAGCCGGCGCTGCAGGTGACGATGATCGACATCACCGAGAAGCGTCACTCCGAATCGACACTGCAGCTGCTGCACGCGTTCTCCAGCCAGCAGGGCATGAGCTTCGAGCAGCGTATCGGCGCCCTGCTGCAGGCCGGCTGCCGGCATTTCGCGCTGCCGCTCGGGTTTCTCGCCCGCGTTCGCGGCGAGGCCATCGAGATAGAGTATTCGGTGAGCCCCGACGAGCGCCTGGGCCCGGGCGCGGAACTGCGGCTCGACGCGGGCGGTGCGGCATCGCTCGCCGCCGACACACCGCTGCTGGTGCACGATTCGCGGGCGGGTGCCAGCCCCTGGACAGACGCGCTGGGCGCTTCGGCTTGCATCGCCCTGCGCGTGCGCGACACGGTCTACGGCGTCCTCGTTTTCGCCGCGCCCGAGCCGCTCGAGCACCCGTTTCGTGCGAGCGACGCGCGCGTGCTGGGGCTCATGGGCAGCTGGGTCGCCGCCGAGATCGCACGGGGCCTCGACGAGCGCGCCCGCATCGAGAGCGAGCAACGATTTCGCGACTTCGCCGAGACCAGCGCGGACTGGTTCTGGGAGACCGACGCGAGCGGCGGCTTGCGGTTCTTCGAGGGCAAGTACGAGCACCTCGGCGCCGACCCGCACGAGATCGTCGGTATCGGCCGGCAGGACGATGCGCCGGGCGAGTTGCGCCAGGCCATCGGCGAGCGCCGGGTATTCACCGACCTGCCCAACACCTGGCTGGGCCCGGACGGCGAGGCACGTATTCTCGCCAACAGCGGCAAGCCCGTCTACGACGAGCGCGGCACGTTCCGCGGCTACCGGGGTGCCGGGCGCGACATCACCGGCCAGGTGCAGACGCAGAAGGCGATCAAGATCAGCGAGGAGCGCTTTCGCCAGTTCGCCTCTATCGCCGCCGACTGGTTCTGGGAGATGGATGTCGAGCTGCGCTTCACCTACGTGTCGGGAAACCTGGCCCGCGCGACCGGCCTGGATCACAACGATTTCATCGGCAAGACCCACGCGCAGTGCTACGCCGATCGCCGCGTCACCGAGACCGCGCAGTGGCGCGAGCACGAGGAGCAGGTGCAGGCGCGGCTGCCTTACGCGATGAAGATCGAGACCTGCCGCGCCGACGGCGGGCCGCTGATCGTCTATCACCAGGGCACGCCGGTGTTCGACGAGGCGCGCACCTTTCGCGGCTATCGCGGTATCGGGCGCGATATCACCGACCGGGTGATCACCGAGCGCGAGCTCGAGAAGTACCGTCACTCGCTCGAGTCGCTGGTGTCCGAGCGTACGCGCGAGCTCGAGGCCACGCAGAAGGAGCTCCTGCAACAGGAACGCCTCGCGACCATCGGCCGGCTGGTGGCCACCGTCAGCCACGAGCTGCGCAACCCGCTGGGCGCGGTCCGCAATGCCGCCTACTACCTGCAGCGCAAGGCGCCGGCCAACGAGCCGCGCTGGCGCCAGCAGCTCGATGTGATCGAGAAGGAGATCAACAGCGCGGACAAGATCATCGGCGACCTGCTGGAGACGACCCGCGCCAAGCTGCCGGTGATCCAGGACGTCAATCTCTCGAGCCTCATCCGGCAGGTCTTCGAGAGCTGCGCGGGCGAGCAGGACATCGTCTTCGAATACCATGCCGACCCGGTCGACCTGCTGCTCGCGGCCGACCTCGACCATCTGCGCCAGGTGCTCATCAACCTGGTCACCAACTCGGTGCAGGCGACCGGCCCCGGCGGCCGGGTCGCCGTCGCGGCCTATCAAGAGGGAGAGTGGAACGTGATCACAGTTTCCGACAACGGCCCCGGTGTCGCGGCCGAACACCGTGAGCAGGTCTTCGAGCCCTTGTTCACGACCAAGAGCAAGGGCAACGGGCTCGGCCTGTGGATCTGTCGCGAGATCGTCGAGCGCCACGGCGGTTCGCTGAAGCTGTCCGGCGATAGCGAGGGCGGGGCGACGTTCACCATGCGCCTGCCCAGCCGGCCGGACGTGGGCGTACTGGCGGCGGCAGGGTGATGGCTACGCCAGTGGAGAGCCTGGACTACGAAACCGCGCACGCCGCCGCGGCCAATGTCCCGGAGGTGCGCGAACGCGACCGGATCAACCGCGTGTTCGTGGTCGACGACAACGACTCGCAGCTGACCACGCTGGCCGCGTTGCTGGAGGACGAGGGATTCACCGTCGCCACCAGCGGCGAACCGCACGAGGCGCTCGAGCGCATCGCACGCGGCGGCTTCGGCGTGGCGGTGGTCGACCTCAGGATGCCCGGCCTGACCGGCATCCAGGTGCTCGAAGCCATCAAGGGGCTCGCGCGCCTCACCCACGTGATCATCCACACCGCCCACGGCGACTTCGACTCCGCGCGCCAGGCCGTCAACCTCGGCGCTTTCGCCTTCGTCGAGAAGCTGGGCGACCCCGGCGACCTGCTCGCGCACGTGCACCGGGCGAGCCACGACCTGCTGCAGCGTTACAACGACGAGCTGGAATCCAAGGCGCAGGCGCAGTCGGTGCAACTGTTCATGAGCGAGCGACGGGCGCAGACCACGCTCGATTCGATCGCCGAGAGCGTGATCACGACCGACGCGGAGGGCCTCGTCGACTACATGAACCCGGTAGCCGAGGCGCTGACCGGCTGGAGCACGGAGCGCGCGCGCGGCAAGACGTTCTGCGAGGTCTTTCGCCTCATCGACGGCGCGACGCGCGAAACGCTGACCGACCCGGCGCGGCGCTGTATCGAGCTGGGGCGCACCATCACGCCCTCGCGCAGCACCATCCTGCTGAGCCGCACCGGCCAGGAGCACTGGATCACCGGCTCGGCGGCGCCGCTGCTCGACGCGCGCGCCAAGGTCGTCGGTGCGGTCATCGCGGCCACCGATATCACCGCGCTGGTGCGGGTGCAGCACGAGCTGCGCATTCACCAGGATCGTCTCGAGGAGCTGGTCGATGCACGTACCGCGGCGCTGACGGCGTCCATGAAAGAGCTGGACGCTTTCAGCGCCTCGGTGTCTCACGACCTGCGCACACCGCTGCGCTCCATCGACGGCTTCAGCAAGATCCTGCTCGATGACTATCACGACAGGCTCGACGACGGCGGGCGCGACGCGCTGCGGCGTGTACGCGCGGCCAGCCAGCACATGGGCAAGCTGATCGACGACCTGCTGAAACTCTCGCGCCTGTCGCGCCGCGACGTGAGCCGCGAGCGCGTGGACATGACGGGACTCGCGCGGGACATCGCACGCGACCTCACCGAAGACCACCCGCAGCGACAGATCGAGTTCGAGGTCGCCGAGGGACTCTACGTCCTGGGCGACACCCGGCTGCTGCAGGTGGCACTGGACAACCTCCTCGGCAACGCCGTCAAGTACACCGCCATGGAGAAGGTAGCGCGCATTTCCTGCACGGCCGAGCGCAGCAAGGAGTCGCCGAAACTCTGGGTGTTCTGTATTCGCGACAACGGCGTGGGGTTCGACATGCAGTACGCGAGCAAGCTGTTCGGCGCTTTTCAGCGACTGCACAACCAGGACGAGTTCGAGGGCACGGGGATCGGGCTCGCGACCACGGCCCGTATCATCGAGCGCCACGGCGGCCGCATCTGGGCCGACGGCCGACCGGACGAGGGCGCCAGTTTCTTCTTCACGCTGCCGGCCGCCGACGCCTGAGCCGGGCCGGACCTCAGTCGTCGCGGCCACCGCGCGGGCCGTGCGCGCGCGTGCGGATCTGTTCCTTCTCGCGATGCAGGATGTAGACCTGGATGGCGTTGCGCGACATGCGGCTCAGCTGCAGAAACCGGCATCGGCACACGCCGCGTGCGGTCACGCTGACCACCTCTATGCGCGTATGGATGGTCGTGGTGACGCCCGGCAGGCGCACCCGAACGCTGTGCAGCGTGCCCTCCTCGAGCGGCGCACCGCGCACGGCGATCCCGCCGACGCTGATGTTCGTCGCGCAGTAGTCGTGCCCCTGCACGCTCAGGACCACCGGCTCTTCGGGCGGCGTGGCGATGCGAAAAGCGTCACGCCGGTCGTCGGCCGCCTCGGCTTGCAGCAGCTCGAGGTCCAGCTCAGCGGCTTTCTTTTTCCAGAACAAACTCGACTCTCCGGTTCCGGCTGCGGCCTTGCTCGTCGTCGTTGGGCGCAACCGGGAAGAGGTCTGCGTAGCCGGTGGCGGTGAGGCGCCGCGGATCAATGCCACGCGCGGCGAAGTAGCGCAGCACGCTGGTCGCGCGCACCGCCGATAACTCCCAGTTGGACGAGAACCGCTGGTTGGAGATAGGCACGTCGTCAGTGTGGCCCGAGATCCCGACGCGGTAGTCGGGATAGCGCTCGAAGGTCTCGACCATGCGCTCGAAGATCGCACTCGCGCCCTCGGTCAGGCCGGCGCTGCCGGACCCGAACACGGCGCTGCCGTCGAGCGTCACGACCACCTTGTCGCCGATGCTCTGCACGCTGACGTCGTGGCCCCAGTTCTCGGCGTCGGCGAGCTCGCGCAGCTCGCTCAGCATCCGCGCGCGTTTCTCGCGCAGGCCCGTGGCCTCCTCCAGCACCACCGGGCGTGCGCTCTCGCCCAGGGTCTGCGCGTACTCCAGCACGTTCATGGTGGTGCCGCGATCGTCGACCTCGATCTCGACCTTGGAGAGATCGCGCTTGAAGCTCTCGGTCTGGAAGTAGAACACGGTGTAGAGCAGGATGAAGAACACCAGCAGCAACGTCATCATGTCGCCGTAGGTGACCATCCACGGGGCGGTCTCCTCGCCGTCGTCGATGAAATCGTCGATCAGGGTGCGGCGGACCGGCGCGTTCACGCGCTGGCTCCCTGCAGGCCCTTCATCGGCCGGCGCATGGCCGCGGGTATGAACGACGAGAGCTTTTCGTAGACGCTCAGCGAGTTGTTGTCCTGCAGGATGCTGATCGCGCCCTCGAAGATGATCTCCAGGTTGATCAGCTCGATCAGGGTGCGCGAGCGCAGCTTTCCCGCGATCGGCATGAACACCATGGTCGAGAGCAGCGATCCGTAGAAGGTCGTCAGCAGCGCTACCGACATGCCCTGGCCGATCGTCGAGGGGTCCTGCAGGTCGCTCAGCATCTGGATCAGCCCGATCAGGGTCCCGAGCAGGCCGAACGCCGGCGCGTAGACCGCCATGCGGCGGAACACGTCCTGCACGATGAAGTGGCGCATCTTCATCGAATCGATCTCGGTGCGCAGCGTGGAGCGGATCAGCTCCTCGTCGGAGGCGTCCGCGATCAGGTTGCAGGCGCGTTTCAGGAACGGCGACTGGGTCTTGACCTCGGCCAGGCCCAGCAGGCCCTTGCGTCGACTGAGGCTGCAGAGCTTCAGCATGGTGCTGATCATGTCGTTGGGGTCCTGCTTCTGGCGCGTGAAGACGAAGAACGCGCCTTTGAAGGCGGCCAGCACGTCACGCAACTGGAACGTCAGCAGGGTCGCGGCCATGGTGCCACCGAACACGATCATGATCCCCGGCAGGCTGTAGAAGTTGTGCACCTCGCCGCTCGCGACGATGGCCGAGACGATCAGCAGCAGCCCCGATACGATACCGATGAGCGACGTGAGGTCCATGAGTGATCAGCGTTTCTCGTCCACGGGTTCCAGGGGGCGGCGCCCCCCCACGCCACGGCCGCGGGACTCGCGCGCCCCGGCGGACGGTCCGCGGCAGGCGCGAACCTCTGTCCTGTGCATCGTCCGCGGAGGGGAAATCTTTAGTCGCGGCGGCCCGCCGCCCGACGAGCCGGAGGCATACTTATCCGCACCGATTCAGTGGCTTAGCGCCGGAGCCGAGGCTCAGGCCTCGGCCCACCAGGGGACGAGCGCGGGGGCGTGGCGCAGCTCCTGGTGCAGCTCGCGGCAGCCCGGCAGCAGCGACTCGAGGCAGCGCCAGAACCGCGGCGAATGGTCGGCGTGGCGGGTATGCGCCAGCTCGTGCAGGAGCACGTAGTCGACCAGCGCCGGGCGCAGGAACAGCAGCTTGTAGTTGAGCGAGATGTCGCCGGTCGTGGAACCGCTGCCCCAGCGCGTGCGCTGACCGCGGATGGCGCAGCGGCGAAACGGCAGTGCATGCTCGGCGGACAGTTGCGCCAGTCGCGAGGTCAACGCCGGGCGCGCGCTGCGCGCCAGCCAGCGCTGCAGCGCGGCGCAAACCGCAGGCTTGTCCGCCGCGGCGCCACGTACCTGCAGCATGTCGTCGCGTTCGTGCACCCGCACCACGACGGCGGCGGTGCGCCGGTACTCCACCTGCAGTGAACGGTCCAGCGCGGGCAGCTCTATGTGCGCCGGCAATCGGCCCCGCTCGCGGGCCGAGGGGTGCTCATCGAGGCGCTGCAGCTCGCTCTCGAGCCATACCCGGTGCCTGGCCAGGAACGGCTCGACGGCGCTGCGCGCCACGCGCGTCGGCAAGGTGACCAGCACGCCGTGTTGGGGCGTCACGCTGACGGAGAGGTAACGGGCGCGACGCGAGCGGCGCACGGTGTAGTCCGGCACCGCACCGGCCAGCGGGAGTTCCAGTTGCCCCGCGCGCTCAGTCACGCCGCTCCCCGCCGAGCGCCCGCGGGTCCAGCAACAGGCGGACGTCGCGCGGTCGGGGTGGAGGCGGCTGGCCCCGCACCCGGCTCGCCAGCACGCGCCACACGTGGCGAATGGCGCGCCACAGCTTCGGCAGCAGCCAGGCGAGCAGCACCAGGAAAGCCACCAGCAGCACCAGGAAGGTCACCGGATTGTGCAGGGCGACCCACAGCCCGCCGATCACCGCGACGTCCTCGGCGAGCGACGCCGCCCAGTTGGTGAAGGGCTCCGGAGAGGTGTTGATCAGCACCCGGCTGCCGGCCTTGGCCGCGTGCGTGGCACCCGCCACGCCGCCGCCGACGATCGCCGCGGCGAGTTCCACGGGCAATGCCACGTCGCCGAGCGCCGCCGCGGCCAGGATCGCGCCGGCGGGCACGCGAATGAACGTGTGCAGCGCGTCCCAGCCGGTGTCGACGCCCGGGGTCTTGTCGGCGAAGAACTCGACCAGGTACATGAACCCGGCGGCGGCCATCACCAGCGGGTCGCCGAGGATCGCCAGGTCGGGCGGCAGCGTCATGGCACCGCTCGCGTGCAGGTAGCCCAGCATCAGCAGCGCGGCGTAGAGGTTCAGGCCGCTGGCCCAGGCCACGCCAAGGCTCAGCGCCAGGGTGTCGGTGATTTGCGCGAGTGTGTCCAAGCGGGCGAATCGGTGCGGTGCAGGCTGCTAAGCTTAACACCTACCGAGGTCGCAAGGGTTTCGTCGATGCCTACCATCGAGTTGCAGGGCCAGCGCTTTCAGACCAACGCCGAGTTGCCGGCGGTGGGCGCGCCGGCCCCCGATGCGCTGCTCGTGGATCGGGACCTGCGCGACGTGCGCCTGCACGCGCGCCTCGGCGAAACCCTGCTGATCAGCGCGGTACCCAGCCTGGAAACGCCGACCTGCGCACTCTC
>JBFJWO010000118.1:0-11377 GCA_041623575.1 Gammaproteobacteria bacterium | reverse complement strand
CGGCGGCCTCGAAGGCTCGCAGGGCGTTCAGCGACGGCAGGCTGGCCGGCAACAGCGCCGCTCGCTGGGTTGGGGGTTCGGTCGTGGAGTCCATGGTTGTGGTGGGTCCCCTTTCGACTCGCCGAAATTGATGCGGTGCAGCATAACACGGCACCGGGCCCGGAAGTGTCGATTACCGCACGCTTTCGCCACGCCCCGCGGCTTGCGCCGGCTACTCATGCTGCGCCTGCGAAGGGCCGTTGGCGGCTCAGGACGGCGGCGGCCGCCAGCCGTCCGGGGACGGCAGTCCCGGCTGGCGCAGCGCCCACAGGGCCGCGTACTTGTTGAACACGTACTGGCTGTAGAGGGCCGCCATCAGCAGGCCGCGCGAACCGTCCCGGAAGCCGCCCTTGAGCACGTACACCGAGAAGAACCGCCACAGCGCGTGGCCGAGGGCCTTGCCCAGTCCGCCGCGCTCGTGCTGCGCGTGCTTGTGCGCCGCAGCGTGGCAGGCGTAGTCGCCGAATTTCTGCAACACGTGACGGTAGCTGCGCCAGGCGTCGTGGTAGAGCACGCCGCGCAGCTTGCCCCGGGGGCCGGGCGCCGTGTTGAGGTGCGCGTGCACGAAGTTGTCACTGTAGCGCGCGCCTTCGCGCCGAAACAGGTTGGTGTGATAGGCGCCGTTCTGGCCGCGCTGCAGGTAGCGGCCGAACACGTAGGTCGCCCAGGGGATGCGAAAGCCGCTCTCGGCGATGTGCTCGCGTGCCAGGATCGCCTCGATCTCGGCGCGCAGTTCGGGCGAAACACGCTCGTCGGCATCGATACGCAGCACCCACTCGCCGGTGGCACGCTCGAGTGCGCGCTGCTTCTGGATGCCGTCACCCGGCCAGTCGGTCTCGTACACCCTGTCGGTGAACTCCCGGCAGATGGCGGGCGTGTCGTCGCTGCTGCCGCTGTCGAGGACGACGATCTCGTCGGCGAGTCCGGCCACGGACTCCAGGCACGGGCGAATTCGATCGGCCTCGTTCATGGCGATGATGATGACGGACAGTGTGTGCCTGCGGCTCATGGATGTCCCCGTGTTGACGCACGTCAGCGCGCCGTCGATCCGACAGGGCGCTGCGCCGGGCGCACCTCGCGCGCGCCGCTCCCGGCTGTTTCCACGCCGGTGACCCACCGTCGCGGCGGCGCGGATTATACGCCGCGCCGAGGCACACCCCGCGCCCCGCCGCCCGATTCGACGCACCCTGCCCTCGGCGCTGGCGCCCCGGCCCCGGCCCCGACGCGACCGACCGCAACCCCGTTCCGGGTGCCTCGATGCCCGCCGACTCGTGGCCACGGAACTCGCGACGCCCGCCCCTCGCGAGCGCCACTGCTCACCCCGGGCGTTCTGCCAGTCTTGCCAAGTCCCTGTCGAACCACAATAATTCGACCCTCGCGTAGGATGCAACGAGACGATGCCCGATCAACGCGGCAGGATCAGACCCACACGGTCATCGGCGACCATCACCCCGCAGCTGCTACGGCGCGACGACCGTGCCCCGGGTGCGGCAATAGACGATCGCGGTCGATATCGCGGTCCATCGCAGCGCCGTCGGCGCAGCACTGTTCGCGGCCACGAGGCACCCCGCGAGCAGCGTTGACCCTTGGCTCGACGATGCTAGACACTCGGTGCGAGTGCGGCGTTTCCGGTTCGACGCCCGGCGAACCGAGCGCTGGCGTCGTCGTGCAGACGATGCATATTCGCGATTCGGCGGCGGGCGTGCGCCGGGCGCAAGCGCGTTACCGAGGCCGCAACGGGCGGCCGCAAGGCGATCCCCCAAACCATCGGACCCCCCTGGTGTCAACGTGATAAGGAGCAAGCAGGCCCTGGCGCCGCAGGCGATCAACGCGACCCTGGTGCGTTGCGTCATCGCTTTGCTCACGGCCATCGTACCCACGACGCTCTTCTTCGCGTGGGATGTCGGCCGCGCCAGTTTCGTGGTGCTCGCCCTGTTCGGCATCGCCTTGATCTGTCTGCGCCGCATCGACGTGACGCTGGAGACATCCGAGAAGTTGCTGTTCACCTCGATTGCGCTGTTCTTCCTCGTCGCCCTGCTGTCCTACTCGTTCAACGACGTGTCGGAGTCAGAGAAGAGCTTTCGTTACGTCTGGGAACGCTACAGCCTGCTGGTGTTGTTCATTCCCCTGTACCTGCTGTTTCGCGATCAGCGCTTCGACATCGAATCGGTGTTGTGCCTGTTCGCCGTCGCCGCGATCGTGGCGGGCACCATGGGGCTGTACGAACATTTCGTGCTCGGCCAGCATCGGGCTACCGGCACTGCGCAACCCATATTCCTCGGCACCGTCTCGCTCGGCATGGTGGCAATTGTCCTGGCAGGCTGGCCGATAATGCTCAAACGCGGTTTCGTCAGCGCGACGCTCCTGGTGTTGGCGACCACCCTGGGGATTTCCGCCGTAATCCTTTCCGGCACCCGCGGCGCGTGGATCGCCACACCGTTCGTCGCGCTGCTCATCGGTGGTTACTTTCTCCGCGACGCGCCAAGGCTGGTCCGCGTCGTCACCGTCGTGGTGGTACTGGGGCTGTTCGCCGCCAGCTACCAGATACAACTCGTCAAGACCCGCGTCGATACGATGTTCTCGGAGATCTCGACATTGTTCACGGACGAAGCCCGCGACACGCCGTCCGACCGTAAATCTACCGCGCTGAGGCTGGACATGTTCGTGAAGGCGTGGGAGATATTCCTCGACAACCCCGTACTCGGAATCGGACCGGGAGCGTTCAAGACCGAGTTGGCGAGGAGGAGCGAGTACGACGAGAGCTACTCGCACCTGACATCGTTCTCCAATCCGCACAACCAGTACCTGACGTCGCTGAGCACCCATGGCGTTGCCGGACTGGTCGCGATCGTTCTCGTTCTGGCGGTACCCGCGGTCATCTGTATACGCCGCTTGCGTTGGCGCGACGAGAGGGCGCTGCTCGCCCTGGGGGGACTGTCACTGCTGACCTGCTATGCGATCTACGGGCTGACGCTTGCACCGTTCGAGCGCAAGTTCCAACTGGTGTTCTACACGTTCTCGCTGGCGCTGGTCTTGGGCACGTTGCTGGCGTCGGACGCGACCGAGGACGAACCTGTCGGCGCGCGCTGACGCTGGTGCGCAGCCTCCTCGAGGAACAGCGCGATAGTATCGGCCGCGCGCGACGAGGCTGTGTCGTTCGGTCCCGCGAAGCGTCGCCGCAAGACATCCACCTGCACCGAGCGGTAAGGATCGCTCCCGCTCAGAGCGCTCGCCAGCGCAGTGTCCAGGTCGTCGATCCTGTCGACGACCCGGCCCAGGCGCCAGCTCGCGTAGTCAGGGTCGTCCTGCCAGTCGAGCGCGTGTGCATTGAGGAACACGCACGGCCGTGGATGGCTGATGAACTCCAGCACCTGGCTGCTGACGTCGCCCAGGTAGAGATCGGCGTTGCGCGTGTAGGTCATGTCGACACTCGCCGTGCTCCCGTAGTCGACGAGGATGTTCGGGGCATCGAGGTAGCGTGACGGAATCTGGTTGCGCTTTCGCCTGCGCGAGAAAAGATTGATATGGGGGGCAAAGACGAGGTTGTAGCGACTGCTGTTGAAAAAGTAGTCCAGCACCTGGCGCCCCCATTGCGGCCAGGATGACAACCGGTCCTTGAAGTGGGGGTTGTACACGATCACCGGCCGCTGGTCGTCGAACAGCTTGTGCCCGTGCCGATGGATCTTCTCGGCGATCTCGAGCTTCGGGTAGCCGATCACCTGCACCTTCGACCGGTCCCCTATGCCCAGTTGCTCGAGGCGCTCGCGGAAGTACTCACCGGGTCCGAGCAGCAGATCGTATCGACTCAGTCCGTCCTTGAAGCCGTAGGCGCCGGCGCCCGCGCCGTGAGGTGTCTTGATGAAGAGCGGCGTCGTGCCGCGGCGCATGTCGAGCAGGGTGAGGGTGTAGAAATCGCTGCTGACGATCGCGTCGAACGCCATCAGTGTGCCGGCGTTGTGTCTCAGGACGGCCTTCGGCCTCGGATACACACGCCGCTTCACGTTGAAAAGGGACTGCCACCGGGCAGGTCGCAGCATTTCGATTGCACAGCGGTGACCGGGATAGTGCGCGCCCAGCTCGTGCAGATAGCGCACGGCGGCGAGGTGACTGGTGTAGAGCGCGACCCGAAAACCTTCCCGCTTCGACAACTCGAACGCGATGGGCGCGATGTGCAGCGTGTGGTGAATCTGGCGCAGCGAAAGGAACGCGACCGCGGCCGTGGTCATCGCGCACCCGGGGGCTCACGCTTGCGCAGGATCGCGGTGCCTTTCGCCGACGGGTAGGATTCGTACTCGAACGATGGAAACTCCCGTCGCCAGCGCTCGACGACGCGTCGCTCACCGGCGCGTCCGGCATCGTCGAGAATCACCGTCGCCCCGTCGCCAAGCCGTTCGTCGAGCAAGGGCAGGGCCGGGTATCTGGCGAGGGGATGAAGCTCTGCAGGGGGACCGTCGACGATCAACAGGTCCGCCCGCACGTCGCCGAGCGCGGACGTGTCATACCACGGCATGGCGTCGCCGCCGAGGTCGTAGTTCTCGATGGGCGCGTAGACGACGCTCACGATATCCTCGAGCCCATGGGTGGCTACCTGCTCGCGCGTGATGTCCGCGTACTTCTCGAGATGATCGAGCGAGATGAGCTTCCCGCGACCGTTGGCCTTGAGCGCGTATCCGGCGATGAGGGTGGAAACGCCGCTGCCCACTTCCACCACCGTCTCCGGCCGGGCGCGAAGTATCTCGGCGGCCAGCAGCTTGAGAAAATCAGGCGAGCTGGCGGTACCCCCCGTGCCGGGCAGCGGCCGCCGGATGTCGAGCGCGTTGAACAGCGCCAACAGCGATTCTGTCTGCTGCAGCTGGTTGCGCAGCGAGCTGCGGATGTAACTCGCCAGCGTTCGGAACAGGCGATACTGCAGCACCAGCACGAACAGCACGGCGGCCAGCACCGCAAGTGCGACCGCCAGCACGTGTTGCGATGACCAGGCGATCACGACGAACGCGAGCAGCAGCGCGGCGGCGGCCGTGATCATGACCCAGTCTTTGGTGGCGACTACTGCTCTCATCGCAACGGTTGAGCGTCGATTCCGGTTCGGCGCAAGACGCGGTCCACGACGGCTTTCACCGCTCGTTGGCGACACCGCCGGCGCCGGGCGCCTTTGCCCATGTGTCCTTACGACCTGTGCCGGCGCACGCGCCCGGGCGTTGCAATTGTATCCGCGGGGCGCCGCCGGCGCGATTCTCCGGGCGGGGACATCGCCGCGCAGGGCGCCCGGCCGGGACGCGAGCCCCGCCTACTGCGCACGCAACGTCCGGTAGCGTCGGATCTTGTCGACGTAGCTGGCGGCGGCTCTCTCGTTCTCCGCCAGCGCCTGCTCGTCGAGTGTGCGGATCACCCGCGCCGGCGAGCCCACCACCAGCGAGTTGTCCGCAATCTGCTTGCCGGCCGTGACCAGCGCGTTGGCGCCGATCAGGCAGTTGCGCCCGATGCTCGCGCCGTTCAACACCACCGCGTTCATGCCGACCAGCGTGTTATCGCCGATGGTGCAGCCGTGCAGAATGACCTTGTGCCCGACCGTGACCCCGCGCCCCACGGTCAGGGGAAATCCCGGATCGGTGTGCAGCACGGCGCCGTCCTGGACGTTGGAGCCCTCGCCGACCACGATCGGGTCGTTGTCGCCACGCAGCACCGCGTTGAACCACACGCTCACCCGGTCGTGCAGCACCACGCTGCCGATCACCGTGGCGTTGTCGGCGACATAGTGGGTGTCGCCGAGCAACTCGACCCGGCGGTCCTCGAGCGAGTAGATCACGGCGCCACCCCGCACCGGCGACGCCCGCCCCGCGCGGGCCGGGACTTGCCCGGCCCGCTACGCCCCGATGCGCTCAGGCGAACCACCAGCGCTCGGCGTTCTTGTGACCGTCCAGCTCCCAGTTGTTGGCGAGCTGTGCGGGCAGCCCGATCTTGGTGCTGGCCGCGTGCGTGTAGGCCATGAACACCGGGATCACCGAGCCGCCGTCCTCGTGCACGAGGCGCTGCATCTCCACGTACAGACTGCGGCGCTTGGTGGCGTCCAGCTCGCCGCGGGCCTGCAGCAGCAACTCGTTGAAGCGCTTGTTGCTCCAGCGCGCCTCGTTCCAGTCGGCGCCCTCGGAGTAGATCTGGGAGAAGATCCAGTCCTCCGTCGGCCGCCCGCCCCAGTAGCTCGCGCACCAGGGCTTCTTCAGCCACACGTTCGACCAGTAGCCGTCGTTCGGTTCGCGCACGATGTTGATCTGGATGCCGGCCGCCTTGGCGCTCTCGGCGTACAGCTGGCCCGCGTCGACCGCCCCCTCGAAGGCGGTGTCGGCGAGGTGCAGGTCGACCTTGAGATTCGACAGGCCGGCCTTCTTGAGGTGAGCCTTGGCGCGTTCCGGGTCGAACTGGCGCTGCGGCAGCTCGTCGGTAGTGGCCCGATAGATATTGGCCGGACCGACCGGGTTGTCGTTGCCGACCTCGCCCTGGCCCTTGACGATCTTCTGCAGCAGCTCCTCGCGGTTGATCGCGTACTTCAACGCGAGGCGCACGTCGTTGTTGTCGAACGGCGCGATGTCGGTCAGCATCGGCAGGGTCGCGTGCTTGTTGCCGTTGGTCGCGAACACCTGGATGTCGCGCTGGCGCTTGAGCAGGTGCATGGTCTTGAGGTCGAGGTTGGACATCGCGTGGATGTCGCCGGTGCGCAGCGCATTGGTGCGCGCGCCGGCGTCGGCGATGAACAGGTTCTCCACCGAATCGAACATCGCACGGCCCGATTTCCAGTAGTTCGGGTTGCGCTTGACCAGGGTGTTGACGCCGGGTTGGAAGCTCTCGAGCACGTAGCCGCCCGTGCCGGCGCCCGACTGCCAGTCGATGGTACCGTCGGCCTTGGCCGGGCAGATCACCAGGTGGTAGTCGCTCACCAGGAACGGGAAGTCGGCGTTGCCGCCGTTCAGGGTGAAGACCACGGTATCGTTGCCCTCGACCCGCACCTCGGTGATGGGCGCGACGATGCCCTTGGCTGCCGACTTGGTGTTGTCGCCGCGGTGATGGTTGAACGAGGCGACGACGTCGGCGGGGGTCAGGCTCTTGCCGTTGTGGAAGGTCACGCCGCGGCGCAGCTTGAACCGCCAGGTAGCCGCATCGGCGGTCGCCTCCCAGCTCTCGGCGAGTTCGCCGATCAGCTGGCCGTCGGGAGCGATCTCGGTCAGGTTGTTGCGCAGCTGCCCGAAGCTCACGTTGATCATGTAGGAGTCGAGCGTCTGCGCCGGGTCCAGCACGTCGCTGGTGGCGCCGCCGGTCAGGCCCTGGCGGAAGTGCCCGCCGCTCTTCGGGGCGGCGTAGGCCTCGCCGAGCAGGCCGAGGGTGGCACTGGTGCTGGCCCCGAAGGCCGCGGCACCGGCAAGGAATTCGCGGCGCGAGATACGGCCGCGGCGCAACAGGTCTTTGAGGCCGTCTAGGTCACTCATGGTCTTCCTCCTTCGTTCTCGTTGGTTCGACGCAGGTCCCCGATTCGGCTTGCCGCCCTTCGGGCACCTACGCGCAGTACGCGTTCCCGGGGCCGGTCACGGCCCGGGCGCATCGCACAGCGCTGCGGTGAGCGCCGCGACGAGCCGCTACTATAGCCCAACTCGCGTCCCGTCCGGTGCCCCGCGCGCACGCTAGAAAAACGCAAAGCAGCGCGATTCCACGCTCTGTCGCGGCGCCGCCCCGGGCGCCGCGGCGGGTACGTCGAAGGCGGCGTGCGGGGCGAACTTCGCACGCCCGTCGCGCGCCGCGTCATACGTCTTGATCAGCAACACCTCCGCGGGGTGCAGGCGCGGGAAATAGAACCAGCGATGGGCGGGGTTGGCCCGCAGCAGCAGCAGTTCGCCGACCCGGTCGCGGGCGCGGCGCTCGGTCGCGACGCAATCCGCCTCGGCCAGCGAGCGCGCGTCGCACAGCGCGAGCGGCGAGGTCTCGACCGGGTGCGCGATCGGGCGCCAGACGTTGATCACCGCGAAGCGCCGTCCCGCCAGGGCTTCGGCGTCGGCACCGAGGGTGTCGCGCAGGCGTTGCAACGCCGAACGCTCGGTGTAGTCGTTGTGCACGACGGTGCTCGGCTCGCGCACCGCGCGCGCGGCGCGCACGCCCGGGTCGTCGGCGCGCAACGTGTGGTCGAACACCACCACCCGCCGGGCGCCGCTCACCCGTGCGACGAGCCGGCACAACTCGGGCTCGTAGACGCGCGGCAACTCGCCCGGGTCGTAGAAGTCGTCCACCGCGCTCGGTGCCGTGTGCCGTTCGAAACCGTGCACGTCGAGCGAGAAGCGCTCGCCGCCCCCGGCATGGCGCCGGGCATCGTGCACCGCCACGGCGACCTGCTCGAACAGGCCGTGCATGTCCAGGCGGGCACCCTCACCGCCCACGGAGGCGTAGTACACCGGGTGCTGCTCACCGGGCGCGAGGTAGCGCAAGCGCCCCTCGACAGGGCGGCAGGGGTCGGCGGCTTCGACGATGGGCATGGGCGATTTGCAGTACACTCGCGGCCGGGCCGCGCACGGTGGCCATGGTAGCGTTTTTTCCGGGAGAAGCGATTGACGACGTGGGCCGTTTCGCGATGAGCGGCGAGCAGACGCGCACCGGCGGCGAGCTGCTCGTGCAGTGCCTGATCCGCCAGGGCGTCGACACGGTCTTCGGCGTGCCCGGGGAGAGTTACCTGGCGGTGCTCGATGCGCTGCACGACGCCCGCAACCAGGTACGCCTGATCACCTGTCGCCAGGAAGGCGGCGCCGCGTACATGTCGAGCGCGTACGGCAAGCTCACCGGGCGTCCCGGGGTGTGTTTCGTCACCCGCGGCCCCGGCGCCACCAACGCCAGCGTCGGTGTCCACACCGCCGCCCAGGATTCCTCGCCCATGGTGCTGTTCGTCGGCCAGGTGGCACGCGAGGCGTCCGGGCGCGAGGCGTTCCAGGAGATCGACTACGGCCAGTTCTTCGGCTCGCTCGCCAAGTGGGTGGTCGAGGTCCGCGATCCGGCGCGCCTGCCGGAACTCGTGGGGCGTGCCTTCGCCCGTGCGCTGCGCGGTCGCCCCGGTCCGGTGGTCGTGTCGCTGCCCGAGGACATGCTGCGCGAGTCCACCACGGCGGTGCCGGGGCCGCGCGTGCTGGCGACCGAGCCGGGTCTGGGCGAGCGCACGCGCGACGAGGTGCTCGATCTGCTGGCGACGGCGCGCCGCCCGCTGGTGCTGGTGGGCGGTGGCGGCTGGACCGGCGAGGGGCGGGCAGACCTCGCCCGCGCCGTCGAGCGCCACGACCTCCCGGTGCTCGCCGCCTTCCGCTACCAGGACCTGCTCGACAACGATCACCCCTGTTACGCGGGCCACGCCGGCGTCGGCATGCCGGCGTCGGTTGCCGGCCTGCTGCGCGACTGCGACCTCCTGCTGGCGGTCGGGACGCGCCTCGGCGACATCACCACCGACGGCTACTCGCTGCTCACCGCCCCGGAGCCTGCGCAGCGCCTCGTGCACGTGCACGCCAGCGACGCGGAACTGGGCAAGGTGTACGCGCCCGCGCTGGCCGTGCACTGCGGGCCCAACGCGTTCTTCGCGGCGATGGCGCAGACTGGGGGCGCGCAGACCGCCTGGTCGCGGTGGCGCAGCGACGCCCGCGATGCCTACCTCGCCACCCTGCATTGCCCACCCCAGCCCGGGGCGCTGGATCTGGGTACGGTCACCGCCTGGCTGCAGGAGAACCTGCCGGCGGACGTGATCGTCACCAACGGCGCGGGCAATTTCTCCGTCTGGCCGAATCGTTTCCTGCGCTACCGCGCCGGGGCGCGGCTGCTCGGCCCGCAGAGCGGCTCCATGGGGTACGGGCTGCCGGCAGCCGTCGCGGCGTGCCTGGCCGAGCCGCAGCGCACCGTGGTGTGTTTCTGCGGGGACGGCGACTTCCTGATGAACGGCCAGGAACTGGCGACCGCCGTGCAGCACGGGGCCAGACCCATCGTGCTGCTGGTCAACAACGCCATGTACGGCACCATCCGCATGCACCAGGAGCGCCACTACCCCGGTCGGGTGTACGGCACCGCCCTGCGCAATCCCGATTTCGTGCGACTGGCGCACGCCTACGGCCTGCACGCCGAACGGGTGGCGACGACCGACGCGTTCCCGGCCGCGTTCGAGCGCGCCCGCGCGGCAGCGACCGGCGCTCTGCTCGAACTGCCCATCGACACCGAGGCGCTGACGCCGTTTGCGACCGTGGCGGACCTGCGCCGCACCTAGGTCGGCGCCCGCCGCTCGCGGCAGTGGCGATCTTGCGACGGCGCGGGGCTACTCGTTCTCGCGCGGGTCGCGCAACCGTGCGCTGAACGGCCGCGGCAGCAGTCCTGCCTGGAACCACTGCACGAAACTGTAGATGGAGAACACCGCCACCCCGAGCTGTTCGCGCAGGTCGGCCGCGTACGGCACCATGTTGGTGCACTCCAGCACGATGGCGCCGACCCGCGGCTCGCGGCGCAGCAGTTCCCGGCCCGCGTCGAGCACGTCTGCGCGCGCCGCCGCCACGTCGAGACACGGTTCGTCGCCGAGAATGGCGCGCGAGAATTCGCGCCCGCCGTCCGTGCCCACCACCGGTGTCCCCGGTTCGACCCCGCACGCTTCGAGATGCGCCTCGCCCAGGCTGGCGGCCGAGATCGTCAGGATCCCGGGCACCCGCCCCGGCGGCAGCAGGCGTTGCACGAGCGGCACCTGCATCAACGACGAGGAAGCCACCGGGACGCCCACCTGCTCGGCCAGCTGGCGCTGAAACAGGGCCAGGAAGCCGCAATTGGTGGTGATACCGTCGGCGCCGTCGGCGACGAGATCGCGGGCCGCTTGCGTAAACGCCGGCAGCAGCCCTTCGGCATTGCGCAACACCACGTGCTCGGGCGACGCGCCGCGGACCACGCGGTAGAGCACCGGGAAGGGCCAGGTGGCGGCGTGCCCGATGTCGCCCGGAACACGCGCAAAGCGCGTATCCAGCATGAGAATGCCGACCGCCGCTCCGAACACAGTCTTGCCGCCGCGGGCGATGGTTTCGCGCCGGGATTCGTTCATGCGGGCGCCGTCGTGCCGGGGTCGCTCAGCGCCGCGCCCACGCGCCCGGTACCGACGTGCTTCACCAGGCGAACCCGCTGACGCGTTGCCCCATCAGGTCGTCGTTGAAGATCACCGCGCCCGGTGCGTCCCCGCCGATGCCCGCGCACACGTGCAACGGCAACAGGTGCTCCTCGCGCGGGTGACAATGACGCGCGTGCGGCGCCGAGGACCAGCCGAGCAGGCGTTTGCGGCGGGTCGCCGCATCGAGCCCGG
>JBFJWO010000117.1:0-11448 GCA_041623575.1 Gammaproteobacteria bacterium | reverse complement strand
GCCACGGCCAGACCACGGCGATGGCGGTGTCGACGCCGGATCGCGGCTACCTGGTGGGCGGCGCCTACGATGAGAATTTCGAGTTCCGGGCCACGCTCTACCCGTTCGATCCGCGCACGGGCGTGCTGGGACCCGCCGTGGCCGCCGGCCTGAGCGACGTCGACATCACCGATATCAGCTTCGGCCCCGACGCAAACCTGTGGGTGAGCGACGCGACGACCGCCAGTGTGCACGTGATCGACCCGTCCGATCACCGCGTGGTGGCGACCCTCGATACCAACCTGAACCCGGGCCAGGTGGTGTTTTTCGCAAGCGGCAACTGAACGCCGCGCCGGTCAGTGTGCGCCGCGCGCGCCGTGGTAGAGCAGGACCAGGAACAGCGGCACCCCGATCATCGCCGTCAGCACCCCGACCGGCAGCTGCTCCGGCGCGATGAGGGTGCGCGCGAGCGTATCGGCCATGAGCAACACCGCGCCGCCGAGCAACGCCGCTGCCGGCACCAGCGCGCGGTGGTCCGTGATCCCGGCCATGCGCAGCATGTGCGGGATGACCAGGCCGATGAAGCCGACCGTGCCGGCCAGCGTCACGGCGGTCGCCGCGAGGCACGAGGCAAGCAGGTAGACGAGCGAGCGCAGGAAACGGGTGTTGACCCCGAGCGCGGCCGCCTGCAGGTCGCCGCGCGCGAGGATGTTGAGGCTGCGGGCGACCGCCAGCGCGACCAGCAACCCGGCGCCCAGGACGAGCGCGCCCCAGCCCACCGGGGCGTCGTAGCTCAGGTCGCCCATCAGCCAGAACAGCATCCCGCGCAGGTGGCGCTCGGGCGCCACCGCCAGCATGAAACTCACCAGCGCGGCCCAGCCGGCGGCCAGCACCACGCCGGTGAGCAGCAGGCGTGTCGACGACCAGCTGCCGCGCCCGTGCGCCAGCGCGAACACCAGCAGCATCGAAACGAGCGCGCCGCCGAGGGCGCTGGCGTTGACCAGTGCCGTGCCGAGCCCCAGCAGCATCGCCCCGAGCGCCGCGGCCGCCGCGCCGCCGGAAACGCCGAGGATGTACGGATCGGCCAGCGGGTTGCGCAGCAGCACTTGCAGCAACACACCGGCGATGGCCAGCAGCGCGCCGACCACGTAGGCCGCGCCCGCCCGCGGCAGGCGCAGTTCCAGCACCACGCGCCGCGGCAGCCCCGTTTCCTCGCCGCCGAGCACGGCCAGCAACTGCGCCGGCGCGATGTCGATGGTGCCGACACCGAGCGCCCAGGCGAAGCCCGCGCCGCCGAGCAGCGCGAGAACGACGAGGACCAGCAGGGTCCGTGACACGGGCGGATCTCCGGGTGAGCGTGGCGGGCGTATTGAACGGCCGCGCGTCGGCGATGGCAAGCACCGCCGGGCCGCGCCCTTGTCAGCGTCGCCACCGCCGCCGCGTTGGCCGCCGGTGCACGGGCGACTATACTGGCGCGGCCGCGACAGCGTGCGGCGCCTCGGTCTCAGGGAGCGACGACGGGCGCGCACGGCTGCGGCCCCGATCACCGATCGCGCAACCCGGAGAACGTGTCATGGACGACATCGAGCAATTCTTTTCCCTCAATCGCAGCCGCCTGCTGGCCTTCCTCGACGGCGACGCGGCGGCGGCAACGGGCGATGACGACGCGCAGGCGTTCGTCGACCAGGTCCTGCACGACTGGCATCGCCTCACGTGCCGGCGCAAGCTACCCGCGCCGAGTGCCGCCGAGCGCACGTTCTGGTTCGCGCTCTATCAGCTCGAGGAGCTGGCCGAACTCCCGGGCGGCTACGTCGACCCTTACGTCGGCTTCGCGACGGGCAACCTCGCCAGTGCCCGCGAATGCCTGCGAGAAGGGCGCGGCCTGCCGGAGGGACTTTTCGCCAGCCGGCCCGGCGAGCACCCGGCGAACGGCCAGACCAGGGGAGACAGACAGTGAAAACCGCTTCCGCGCCGGGCGTCCCCGGCTCGACCCGCCGCCGGGTGCTCGCCCGGCTGATTGCCCTCGCCGGCGGCGTGCCCGCCCTGTTCGCCGTCGGGCGTCGGACCGGCGCCCGAGCCGCGGCGCCTGCCGGGGAAGGCCCGCGGCAGGCCTTCGCCACTCGCGCGTTCGAGATGCGCAGGCTCGCGAGCGAGCTTGGCGATCAACCCTACGGGGCCGTCGTGGTGCGCGGCGGGGAAGTGATTGCCGAAGCGCCGAGTCGCGTGGTGACCAACGCCGACCCCACCGCGCACGCGGAAATGGAGGCGATCCGCGCCGCTGCCCGCAAGCTCGGCAGTGCCGACCTCGGCGGCTGCGTGCTCTACTCGAGCTCGCGGCCCTGCCGGATGTGCGAGACGGCGGCGTACTGGGGCGGCATCTCGCGCCTGTATTTCGGGCCCGGTGCGAGCGACGGCGGCGCACCCGACTACTCGTCGTGCTGAACGGCGACGCGCCCGGCCCCTGGTACCTGTACCTGGTGCGAACCCGTGAGGGTGCGCTTTACACCGGGATCTCGACCGACGTGGCGCGACGCCTCGAGGAGCATCGGCGGGGCGGGCCGCGTGGCGCGCGGTTCCTGCGGGCGCGTGCCCCCCTGCAACTGGTTTATCGGGCCGCGCTCGGGGATCGCAGCGTGGCGCAGGCGGCCGAGTACCGCGTGAAACGCCTGCCGCGCCGCGACAAGGAGGGCATCGTGGCCAGCCAGCCCAGCGCCGAGCAATTGCTGCAATTGCTGCAGTCGGGCCGGCAACGGGCCTGATCCCGCCCGGGCAGCAAGCGGCCGTCGCCTGGCCGACCGCGCCGTTCAGCTTGCGTTCAGCACCCGGCGATTAGCCTTCCCGTCACGTTCACAACGGAGACAGGGTCATGCGCAAATCGATTGGTCTGTTGCTGTGCGGGGCGTTGCTGACGCTTCCGGCCGCGGCGCTCGCCGAGCGGGGCGCTCACCGGGAGTGGCAGGCGCAACACACCGGCCCGGGGCACGCCCGCGCGATGCACCGCCCGCCGCCGGGCGCGATCCACCGTCGCCACGCCCGCCATCAGCGCTCGCAGGCGCAGCGCTACTACCGCTGGCACAGGCACGAGCCGTACCCGAGCTTTTACTACTACCAGTACACGCCGCGCCGCCACTGGTACCACGAGCAGCGACCTGCCCGATCCTGGCGCCACGAGTGGTAAGCGGATGCGGTAGCGGGGAGGCCGGGTCCCGGCCGCTCCCCTGACCCCGCCGCCGCAGCCGGGGCCCAGCGGGCGACGACAGCCCGCGGGTCAGGAGGAGGAGATATTCGCCCGCCCTTCCCGGGGCGGGCGCCTGTTAGCCGCGGGTCAGGCCGCGGCTTCGTCGTCGCTGTAGTGCGTCGCGCGCTTGCGGTAGCTGCGGGCCTGGCGACGCTCGCCGGTGAAGCTCATGAACTCGGAGATCAGCTCGCAGGCGTCCGGCGTAAAACGCTCATCCATGCGCATCGCCGTCTCCAGCGCGGGCACGCCCTGCGCGTCGCGGCAGCTCAGCAGGAAGCTGCCGATGGAGAAGTACACGCGCGGGTCGCTCGGCTGCGTCGCGAGCAACGCCTTGTAGAGTTCGAGTGCCTTCTGCTGGCCCATGTACTGGCGCACGAGCACGGTGCATTCCCAGATCTCGTCCTTGGACAGCAATTCTTCGGGCACCTGGCGCAGGAGTTCTTCGAGCC
This sequence comes from Gammaproteobacteria bacterium, assembly GCA_041623575.1. GTDB lineage: Bacteria > Pseudomonadota > Gammaproteobacteria > JAHELT01 > JAHELT01 > JAHELT01. The sequence continues at coordinate 7,782 of JBFJWO010000117.1, read as the reverse complement.
GGCGCTGGTCGTTGCGCGAGCGTGAGTGCTGGTCGTGCCAGCGCTGCAGGTTGGTCTTGAGCCACAACTTGTCGAAGTGCGCCTGGGCCGGTTCGAGGGTCGCGTGGAGCAGCCGCGCGGCCGCGCTCGTGGCGGGGGCCGTGGGCAAACGCGGTCGATTACCCGACAACGCGGTCCAGCGCTGGCGCAGGGTCGGCATGAAGGTGTCGTCCGCCGCCTTGGCGGCGAGCAGCCCGTCGAGCAAGCGGTGGGCGCGGTCGGCGTCCAGCTCTTTCTCCAGCAACTCCTCGAGGTTGGAGAAAGGCAGCAGCGGCGGCTCGGCGTACTTCACGCTCATGCGCAGCAGGGCCGGCCACAGCTTGTTCTCCACGAACGCCTTGCGAATGGCGGCGAGCGTGATGGCTTCCTCGACCGTCCAGTCGTCGTGCAGGCGTTGCGCGTTGCGATCGGCGGTGAATTCCGCGCGCCGTGCGAGCGCCACGGTGAAGCGGGAGTACAGGGGCGCGTACCAGTCGAAGAAAAGGCCCATCGGCGAGCGGCCCGGCCCCCAGCCGTCGAAGGCCTGCGCATAGCGATGCCAGCCCAGGCGCAGCTGGACCAGCCAGGCGAGCGGCCAGTTGCCCCGCCTCGGCAGCATGCTGATCCTGCGGGCGAGCAGCACACCGAGGTGCTCGGGGGCCACGGACATCGCCAGCGGCAGCCCGAGCGTGAGGGTGTTGCGGTGGCTCAGCGGCAGGCCGCGCACCGGGCGGTGCTCGAGATCGAGTTCGAAGCGGTTGGTGAGCAGCACTTCGTCGACCGCGGGCGCGGCGTAGTCCGCGCAGAGCTGGTCGATCCTGGCCCACAGGTCGGGGTGGCGGGCGCGCGACAGGGGCTGGCCGGCGGGGCCGCGGGTCCGGGTGCGCCAGATATCGACACTGGCCCAGGCGCTGAGCGCGCACAACGTCGCCAACACCGCAACCGCCAGCCAGTCGCTGTTGGTTTCGGCCGTCAGCGCATCCGTCGCGGTCTGCACCAGCAGGCCGAGGGTCACGACCGGGAACAGGAACAGGACCAGGTAGGCGCCTGCCGCGAGGGCCGCCGCGAGCGCTACGTGAACCAGGGGTGCGCGGTGCGCGAAGTTGTGGAGCTTTGCCATTGCCGCCTCTGCCAATCGTTAACTCGATGAAGCCCACCCGGGTTGTCGACGCCTCGCTGGCGGGCGTGCGGTTTTCGTGGTTCCGGGCCAACGCGGGGAAGTCTAGCCAGCACGCCCGCTCGTTTCTGTGAATAGCATCAAGGCTTCCGGATGCAGCCCGTGGTCTCATGGCAGCCCGCGCACTCGCTGGGGCCGGCTGGTATCGTGGCTTTTTTCAGTAACGACAAAGGGTTGGCGTGTTTCTCGCGGCGTTCAGTCGGACGCTTTGGGTATTATTTCCCTTTCCGTCGGGAACACGGGGGCGGCCGCCGCGCGGCGGATGCGCGGGTAGTAGAAGGCCAGCGTCAGCGCCCGCGCGACCATGAACACGAGCAGTGCGGCCCACAGCCCGTGATTGCCGAACACGGGCAGGGCGACGGACACGCTTGCGGCGAACACGGCGAGGCTCAGCAACATGGCGTTGCGCATCTCGCGCGTGTGGGTGGTGCCGATGAACACCCCGTCGAGTTGAAAGCTCCACACGCTGATCAGCGGCGCTGCCACCAGCCAGGGCAGGAAGCGGAGGGCCTCCTCGCGCACCGCCTCGATCCCGGTCAGCGCCGCCACGAGGTGCGGGCCGAAGAGGAAGTAGACGAGCGAATAGAACGCGGCGACGCCCACCGCGAGCACGCTCGTCGCGCGCACCGCGGCGCTGAAGTCGGCCGCTCGGCGCGCACCGTAGGCCTGGCCCGACAGCGTCTCGGCCGCGTGCGCAAAGCCGTCCAGCCCGTAGGCCATGAAGTGCTGCAGGTGCATGAGCACCGCGTTGGCGGCCAGCACCAGCTCGCCCTGCCGCGACCCGGCCAGCGTGAAGCTGAAGAATGCCGCGATCAGGCACAGGGTGCGCACCGCGATATCGACGTTCACGCGCAGCAGCGCGAGCAGCCTGCCGCGCTCGAACACTCGCGTGGCGTCGGTCGCGAACGGTCGCGGCAGGCGGGCGGCGATCAACCTCAGCCCGACGGCAGCGGCCGCCAGTTCTGCGGCCACGGAGGCCGCGGCCACGCCGCGCACGCCCTGGTCGAGACCGAACACCAGCAGCAGATCGAGCGCGACGTTGGTCAGGTTGAGGGTCAATTGGTGCACCAGCGCCGCGCCCGTGCGCTGAACGCCGATGAGATAGCCGAGCAGGGCGTAGTTCAGCAGGGTGGCGGGTGCGCCCCAGACGCGCACGCGGAAGTAGGCGAGCGTCTCCTCGCGCAACAGCCCCTCGGCGCCGGTCAGCGCCAGGCTGAGCACGCCCAGCGGCCATTGCAGGGCGATCAGTACGACACCGAGCGCCAGCGCGGTCAGCGCCGCCCGCGCCAGCACCGCTCGCAACTCCTCGCGATCGCCCCGCCCGAGCGCCTGGGCCGTGAAGCCCGTGGTGCCCATGCGCAGGAAGCCGAAGCCCCAGAACAACAGGCTGAACACAGCGGCCCCCAGGGCGACGGCACCGATGTACACCGGGTCTGGCAGGTGCCCGACCACGGCCGTGTCGACGGCGCCGACCAGCGGCACCGAGGTGTTCGACACGATGATCGGCCCCGCGAGCACGAGCGTGCGCCGGTACCAGTGCCCGGGCGGGGTCACGCCCATCGGTGGTACCCGGCGCTTGATGTTCCGTCGAACTTCTTTACAATCTCGTGCGCGCCATCCCTAGCCACCGTGCACGCGCCTTGGCCGGCAACTTGCACCCCCGCTCTTGAGCAGCATGTGTGCGTCAAACGTCTGTCGCCGACAGGCAGGAGAATCGTCGAACCATGAATGCGTTCGTGTCCGCCGTCATCTGGTTACTGGCCCTGAACCTCTGGGTCGCGGTCGGTTGCCTGGTGCTGGCGCGAGGTATTCGACGCTGGATCATCGATCCCCCCGGCAGCATGGTCACCGCCCTGGCGTTGATGGTGCTTTGGCCCTGGTTGCTGCTGCAGGGACTGCGCGTATGGGCGCTGGCCCGCGGCGGCTCGTCGGTGAGCGAGGAGCCGGACGCCTTCGCCGACGATCCCTGGGACCGCCAGCCCAGCCGGGGCTGAAGCGTTCTACCGGCCGCGGCCGGTAGCGGGCGGGTCGCCCCGACGGCCCGGCAGCCCGGGCACCGCGCTGCCCCGCCACCGCGGGTCGCCGTGGCGACGGTTTTCCGGCGCTCGCCGATCGCGGCTTTCGCCGTGGCCCGCAACGATGCCGCCAACTCCCTGGCAGTGGTGCCCGCACGTCCCCGCGCCCGCCGAAGTATGCACTACGTCACTGAAAACGGGCGGCGATCCGCGTAAACCGTCAGTTTGACGCTCACACGATTCCCAAACTAGACTGCCAGCCGAGTATTACTCGGGCGAGCGGAGCGACCTGAGACGACCATGGCCCTTGCCAATCACGCCGCCAGCACCCAGCCCGAGCCCGGCCTCGACCGGGCCCGGTTCATCGCGCTGTGGTTGCGGGTCTCCACCGGCGGCGGGCTGGCGGGCGGCGCCGGGGTGTTCGACCGGGTGCTCGCGCACTACCGGGAGCCGCAGCGCTTCTACCACACGCCCGAGCACATCCGCCACTGCCTGAGCCAGTTCGACCTGGCGCGGGCCCACATGCACGAGCCCGACGCCGTCGAACTGGCGCTGTGGTTCCACGACGTGATCTACGACCCCGAGGCGCGCGACAACGAGTCGCGCAGCGCCGCACTGTTCGAAACGCTCGCCGCGGGTCGCCTGCTGCCCGGCACCTGCCGCAAGGTCCGGGACCTGATCATGGTCACCGTACATCCCTCGCTGCCGAGCGACCACGACGCCCGGTTCGTGGTCGACATCGACCTGTCCAGCTTCGCGTTGCCCTGGGCGCGGTTTCGCAGCGACAGCGAAGCGGTACGCCGGGAGATGGCTCACCTCGACGATCGCGAGTTCTACCACGGGCAGATCCGTTTCTTGCAAGGCCTGCTCGCGCGTCGCGCGTTTTTCTGCAGCGAGTTCTTCTACCGGCGCAGCGAAGCCCGGGCGCGCGGCAATATCACCCGTTACCTGGCCGAACTCGCCAAGCGGGGCTACTCGCTGGACTGAGCACCGGTGCCCCCCCGGTCGGGCAGCGCCGTCGTTTCCCCCAGCGTGAAGATCTGCGTCGCCGCGCGCTTGCCGCGCACCTTGACCTCACCCAGCGGTTCGAAGACGAAACCCGTCGAGGCGGCCAGTTCCCGGGTCCGTGCCGAGACGATGATGCGAGTGCCGTACTCCTTGTTCAGCGCCTCCAGCCGTGCCGCCAGGTTGACGTCGTCGCCGTGCACGGTGTAACCGAGTCGGTCGGGCGTGCCGACCATGCCGCCGATCACCGGGCCGGTGTTGATCCCGATGCGCGCGCGCATCGTGAGGTTCTTGCCAAAGGTGCGCTCGCGCACCACCTGTTGCATCGCGAGCGCGGCACGCACCGCGTTGGCGGCGTGATCGGGGTGCGCCCGGGGTACGTTGAACGTGGCGAGTATGGCGTCGCCCTGGAACTGGTTGATGACGCCGCCGAAAGCCTCCAGCGGCTCGGCGACGGCGGCGAAGTACTCGTTCAGGGTCCGGATCAGCTGCTCGGGGGTGAGCGATTCGCTCAAGGTGGTGAAGCCCTCGATGTCGGTGAACAGGATGGTCGCCTCGCGCACCTCGCCCTGCCCGACCGCGACGGCCTGCTCCGCGGTGGCGATCTGCAGGGCGACCTCGGAGGGTACGAACTTGGACAGCTGCGCGGCCGCCGTGCCTTCCACCACCGAGCGGATGAGCAGCGCCCGCGCGCGGGCGATCGCGACCGTGAGAATCGTCGTTACCATCACGATGGAGATCACCTTGTCGAACTCGGCACCGAGCAGCACGCTGTTGGACGTCATGTACTCGACGTAGTCGCGGGTGATCATGGGGTCGTCAGGGTCGATGTGGGTCACGTACCACACCATCAGCAGCCAGCCGAGGGCCGCGACCAGCCCCGAGAGCACCACGAAACCGGCTTCGAAACGCAGCGCCCGCAGGGCGATGAAGATGAACACGTACAGCAGCGTCGGCGATTTCAGGTAGAACGATGCGGGTTGCTCGTACTGCAGGTGAAAGCTCCAGATCACCCCGAGCAGCAGCGCCATGTCGGCGACGACCGACAACACCAGCATCCAGTACGGCAGCGCTCTGCGGTGGGCCAGCACGAGGCGGATCACGGTGAAGGCGAAATAGGCGGCCAGCGCCAGCGGCACCGGCTCGAAGGCGGCGTCTTCGGGGGACGTCTTCGGCGCCAGCGCGTACAGCGTCGCGAAGGTGCTGAGGATGGCGAACTGGATCCAGCCGATCAGTACCTCGCTCGCTTCCTGCTGGCGCTCGATCGCATCGCGCACGCGCGCCGGCAGGCGTTCGCTGTGCAGGCGACCGGCCAGCCAGCGATGGATGAGGCGGATACGTTCGGTAAGCGTCAAGGGTGTCCTGTGGGGGCGCTGCGCCCGGCGTGGCGGCGGGAGCGCTCGCCGCCGGCGTACGGCGGGCATCGACAACGGCAATCGCACGTTGACCGCGCCGCAACTCGCTCTTAGACTGCCAAAAACCGTTCGACAACGAAAGAACTAAACGGCTCGCATGCGGTCCCTGTGCGCATGCGCTCCCAGACGCCAGCAGCTTCCCGCAAACCGAGGTTCACGTGATTTCCGACCGACTTCAGGGCGCTCGGGTGCTGATCTACAGCCACGACACGTTCGGGCTCGGCCATTTGCGGCGCTGCCGTACGATCGCCCACGCCCTGGTGGACCGGTTCAAGGGCCTGTCGGTGCTGATCCTCTCGGGCTCACCGATCATCGGCAGCTTCGATTTCCGCGCGCGGGTGGATTTCGTCCGCATCCCGGGCGTGATCAAACTGCGCAACGGCGAATACACCTCGCTCGGGCTGCATATCGACATCAAGGAAACGCTGGCGATGCGCGCGTCGATCATCCGGCATACGGCGGATGCCTTCTCCCCCGACCTGTTCCTGGTCGACAAGGAGCCGCTGGGGCTGGAGGGCGAGGTGGCCGAGACCCTCGCCGCCATGCGCGAGCGCGGGGCGGCCAACGTGCTGGGGTTACGCGACGTGCTGGACGACCCGGACCTGCTGCGGCGCGAGTGGCGGCGCAAGCGTGCGCTGCCCGCCGTCGAGAACCTGTACGACGAGATCTGGGTCTATGGCCCGCAGGCGCTGGGCGACCCCCTGGCCGGCTTGAACCTGAGCCCCGCGGCGCGCGCGCGCATGGTCTATACCGGCTACCTGCAGCGTTCGGTTTCCGCCACCCAGGGGCCGCGCACGGGTACGCCGGGTTTCGACGAGCCCTACATCCTGGTGACCGCCGGCGGCGGCGGCGACGGCGAGGTGATGCTCGACTGGGTGCTGCGCGCCTACGAGTCGCGGGCGGCGCTGCCGCACCCGGCGCTGCTGGTGCTGGGCCCGTTCATGGCGGCGGAACGCCAGCGCGAATTCCTGGCCCGCACCGAGCGCCTCGAGCGGGTCCATGCCATCACCTTCGATGCCAATATCGAAGCGCTGATGACCGAGGCGCTGGGCATCGTGGCCATGGGCGGCTACAACACCTTCTGCGAGATCCTCTCCTTCGACAAGCCGTCCGTGCTAGTCCCACGCTGCAAGCCACGGCGCGAGCAGCTGATCCGCGCCACCCGGGCCGAGTCGCTGGGGCTGTGCCGGATGTTGACCATGGACAGCCGCTGCGCGACGGCGCGCATGGTCGAGGCATTGCGGGCGTTGCCCGGGCAGCCGCCGCCTTCGGCGGCCGGGCTGGAGGGCCTGCTCGACGGCCTCGACGTGATCGGCGCGCTGGTCGACGAGCGTCTGGGGGCGGCCCGCGCCGGGCGCGGCTACGAGATCGCTTCGGCTCCCGGGTAGGTGGGAGCCGGGCCACGTGCCCGTCGGGGCGCTGGCTCGATGCGCGGCGTCTTCATCTACGTGCAGCACCTGCTCGGCACCGGGCACCTGCAACGTATGGCCCGGCTCGCCGCGCCGCTGGCCGATCGGCTGCCGGTCAGTCTGTGCTCGGGCGGAATGCCCGTCCCCACGCTCGACCACGGCGGTGCGGAACTCGTGCAGTTGCCGCCCGTGCGTTGCGCACCTGGCGACTTCGCGACCCTGCTCGACGCCGCCGGGCGCCCGGTCGACGAGGCCTGGCGCGGAGCGCGCCGGCGCGCGCTGATCGAGGCCTGGCGGTCTCGCGAGCCCGTGCTGACGGTGATCGAGTCCTATCCGTTCGCCCGCCGCCAGATGCGCTTCGAGCTCGAGCCGTTGCTGGCACTCGCCGCCGCCGCCCCGGGGCCGGTGGTCTGCTCCGTGCGCGACATCCTGCAGCCCAAGACCCGCGCGCAGCGCGACCTCGAGACGCTCGAGGCGCTGGCCCGTTATTTCGATGCGCTGCTGGTCCACGCCGACCCGGCGCTGTGCCCGCTGCAGCACAGTTTTCCCCGCGCCGGCGAGATTCCCTGCCCGGTGCACTACACCGGCTACGTGGCGCCGCGCGACGGCCCCGTCGAGACGGCCGGCGACGACGGTTGGGACGAGGTGCTGGTGGCGGCCGGCGGCGGGGCCGTAGGCGAAGGTCTGTTCGAGGCCGCGTTGGCCGCTCGCCGGCGAGGTTGTCAGGCCGGGCGCACCTGGCG
>JBFJWO010000116.1:0-11473 GCA_041623575.1 Gammaproteobacteria bacterium | reverse complement strand
CGACGAGATCGAGAAGCAGAACGACGAGCAGCAGGTCAAGCTGCGGGCCAGCCTGTTCGCCATCGAAGAAGAGCTCAACCCGGTCAAGGTCGTGTTCCTCTACCGGATCATCGACTGGATCGGCGACATCGCGGACCTCGCCCAGCGCGTAGGCAGCCGTCTCGAATACCTGCTGGCACGCTGAAGCGCCCGGCCGGCCCGGCTGATGGAATTCGCGACCACCTATCTCGTGCTGGCCGGCGTGTTCGGGCTGTTCATGGCCTGGGGGATCGGGGCCAACGATGTGGCCAACGCCATGGCCACGTCCGTGGGCTCGGGCGCCCTCACCATCCGCCAGGCTGTCGTCATCGCCGCGGTGTTCGAGTTCCTGGGCGCATTCCTCGCCGGCGGCGAGGTCACCGCGACCATCCGCAAGGGCATCATCGACGTCAGCGTGGTGGCCGACCAGCCCGAGGTCCTCGCGGTGGGCATGCTCGCCTCGCTGCTGGCCGCCGGCCTGTGGCTGCTGGTGGCCTCCAGCCGCGGCTGGCCCGTCTCCACCACCCACACCATCGTCGGCGCCATCGTCGGCTTCGCCATCGCCGGGATCGGCTTCGCGGCGGTCGAGTGGGGACGCATCGTCACGATCGTCGCGAGCTGGGTGGTCTCGCCGCTGCTCGCCGGCACCATCGGTTTCCTGCTCTTCCTCAGCGTGCAGCGACTGATACTCGGTACCCGCGATCCGTTTCGCAACGCCAAGCGCTACGTGCCGTTCTACATGTTCCTGGTCGGGTTCTTCGTCGCGCTGGTCACCCTGCTGAAAGGGCTCAAGCACCTGGGGCTGGGGTTCACGACGGTGCAGAGCTACCTGCTGGCGGCCGCGGTCGGGGTCGCCCTGGCGCTGCTCGGCAAGTACCTGATCGGACGGATACGGCTCGATCCGGCGCTCGACGAGAAATTCCATTTCGCCAGCGTCGAGCGGGTGTTCGGCGTGCTGATGATCTTCACCGCCTGCGCGATGGCGTTCGCGCACGGCTCCAACGACGTCGCCAACGCCATCGGCCCGGTCGCCGCCGTGGTCAGCCTCGTGCAAAGCGGCGGCAGCGTGGCGCGCGAGGCCGCGGTGTCGATCTGGATACTGTTGCTGGGCGGCGGCGGCATCGTGCTGGGCCTGCTGATGTACGGCACCCAGGTGATGACCACCGTCGGCAGCAACATCACCGAGCTGACACCGAGCCGCGGTTTTGCCGCAACGCTCGCGGCGGCGGCCACGGTGGTCCTGGCCTCGGGAACCGGTCTGCCGATCTCCACCACGCACACCCTGGTCGGTGCGGTGCTCGGCGTAGGCATGGCGCGGGGCATCAGCGCGCTGAACCTGGGCGTGGTCCGCAACATCTTCATGTCGTGGGTGATCACGCTGCCGGCGGGCGCGGTGCTCGCCATCTTGTTCTTCTACGTGTTCAAGGCCTTCCTGACCTGAGCGAGCCCGGGCGCGGTCGGCTCAGCCGTGCACGGACCCGGTCGAGTGCGCCTCGTAGAACTGCTCCTCCTTGCTGGTGCGACGCTTCGGCACCGGGTCGTGGCTGCGCCAGTAGTTGGACGCTGCGCCCACGCCGCTGCCGGGCGTGACCTCGACGCCGACGTCCAGCATCGCCATTTCCGCGCCGGCGATCGCCCCCATCAGCATCAGTTCGTTGAGGTCGCCGAGATGACCGATGCGAAACAGCTTGCCGGCGACCCTGGCGAGGCCCGCGCCCAGCGCGAGGTTGTAGCGGCGAAAGGCGACGTCGATGACGTGCGCGCCGTCGATGCCCTCCGGCAGCATCACCGCGCTGACCGTGTCCGAGTACCATTTCGGGTGGCGCGCGCAAAGCGCCATGCCCCAGCCGTCCGTGACCGCGGAACGGACGCCCTCGGCGAGGTAGTGGTGACGCTCGAAGATCTGTTCCAGCCCTTCCTCGAAGATCAGGTCCAGGGATTCGCGTAACCCGTACAGCATGGGCAGGGCCGGCGTGTAGGGGAAGTACCCGGCAGGATTGGTCGCGATCATGTCGGCGAGGTCGAAATAACACCGCCGCGAGGTCGCCGACTTGGTTGCCTGCAGCGCCTTCGGGCTGACCGCGAGAATGCCGAGGCCGGCCGGCAGCATCAGGCCCTTCTGGGAGCCGGTCACGGCCAGGTCCACGCCCCATTCGTCCATGCGGAAATCGATGCTCGCGAGCGAGCTCACCGCGTCGACGTACAGCAGCGCGGGGTGAGCCGCGGCCTCCATCACCCGCCGCAGTCCCGCTATGTCGCTGGTGACCCCGGTGGCCGTTTCGTTGTGGCACGCGAGCACACCCTTGATCCGGTGCCCGGTGTCGGCGCGCAGGATCTCCTCGGTGCGCTCGAGGGGCACGCCTTCGCCCCACTCGACGTCGAGCACCTCGACGTCGAACCCCAGGCGCTGGGCCATGTCGATCCACAGGTGGCTGAACTGGCCGAAGCGCGAGGCGAGGATGCGATCCCCGGGCGACAGGGTGTTGGTCAGCGCCGCTTCCCAGGCGCCGGTGCCGGAGGAGGGGAAGATGAACGTCTGTGCCGTCTCGGTCTTGAAGACCTTCTTCAGGTCCTCGAGCACGCTCGTCGAGAGGTCCGGAAATTTCGACGAGCGGTGATCTTCCATCGCGACCACCATCGCGCGCTGGACCCGGTCCGGGACGTTGGTCGGGCCGGGAACGAAAAGGAAATTGCGACCGGTCGTCGAGCGCATGTGGCTACTCCCAGTAGTAGGTGCGGGGCGCTGCCCGGAAACCGCTCAGGCGCGTGTGCCCGGGTAGATCGGGAAGCGGTGACAGAGCGCCTGCACCGCTTCTCGCACTTCGCGCTCGGCGGCGCCGTTGTCGCCGGGGTTGGCGACGAGCGCATCGAGCACGCGGGCGATGAGTTCCCCGGTCTGGCGAAACTCCGCCTCGCCGAAGCCCCGTGTCGTCGCCGCCGGGCTGCCGAGGCGGATGCCGGAGGTGACGGTGGGCTTTGCGGGGTCGAACGGCACGCCGTTCTTGTTGCAGGTGATGCCGGCGCGGTCGAGGCTCTCCTCGGCGGCCTTGCCGGTGAGTCCCTTGCTGCGCAGATCGACCAGCAGCAGGTGCGTATCGGTGCCGCCCGAGACGATCCCGAAGCCGTGCCCGTGCAGCGTCTCGGCGAGGGTCTTCGCGTTGGCGACGACGCGTTGCGCGTAGGTCTTGAACGAGGGCTCGAGCGCTTCGCGAAAAGCCGCCGCCTTGCTCGCGATGATGTGCATGAGCGGCCCGCCCTGCAGTCCCGGGAACACGGCAGAGTTGATCTTCTTGCCGAGTGCCTCGTCCTGCGACAGGATCAGCCCCCCGCGCGGACCGCGCAGCGTCTTGTGGGTCGTGGAGGTGACGACGTGCGCATGGGGCAGCGGGCTCGGGTGTACGCCCGCGGCGACCAGGCCCGCGAAGTGCGCCATGTCGACGTGCAGCATGGCGCCGACTTCGTCGGCGATGCGGCGAAAACGCGCGAAATCGATGATCCGCGGATAGGCCGAGCCGCCGGCGATGATGAGGCGCGGGCGATGCTCGCGGGCGAGCGCCTCGACCTCGTCGAAGTCGATGAGCCCGTCCTCGCGGCGCACGCCGTACTGCACCGCGTCGAACCACTTGCCCGACAGGTTGGGTGCCGCGCCGTGGGTGAGGTGCCCGCCGGCCGCCAGCGACATCCCGAGGATGGTGTCGCCGGGTGCGCACAGCGCGAGCGTCACGCACTGGTTCGCCTGCGCCCCGGAGTGCGGTTGAACGTTCGCATAGCTGCAGTCGAACAAGGTCTTGGCACGCTCGATGGCGAGGCGCTCGGCCACGTCGACGTGCTCGCAGCCCCCGTAGTAGCGCCGGCCCGGGTAACCCTCGGCGTACTTGTTGGTGAGCACCGAACCCTGGGCCTCGAGCACGGCGTGCGAGACGATGTTCTCCGAGGCGATGAGTTCGATCTGGTGGCGCTGGCGGTGCAGCTCCGCCTCGATGCTGTGCGCGAGTTCGGGATCGGTGTCGGCCAGGGTCGCGGCGAAGAACGTCGCGAGATTGGCGGGGTCGTGAAAATCGCCGGGCGTATCCGGTTCGTCGGACATCGGTCACTCTCCTGCCTGTGTTGAGCCGCGAACGCGTGTCCGCGCGCGAAATGGCGAGCCGTCGGGGTGGCGGGACTGCAGTGTCCGCTTCTGTCTGCACGGCGATGCGGCGACGAGTATAGCAACGCCTTCGCTGCGTGGAGCGCAGAAGTTTGTTATGCGGCGATGCAAGCAGCTTATCGCGAGGGCGCGAGCGGGTGACCATGGTCGGATCGGGTACTTCCGGGGCGCGCGGCGCCGGTGGGCGGCGTATCGCGAGCGTGGCCGTCGCCCGACCGTGCTGCGGTGCAGCACCCCCGGTCGCGCAGCGCCACACGGCGCGGGCGGATGGGCGAAGGGGCGTGCGGCGAGGCTGCCGCCCGGGGCCGCGACGAGCGCCGCTGCGGCGCGCCCGGGCGGTGCGCTCCGGCTGCCCCGGGGCGTGCTTGACCCGTCTGTTGCTATACCCTAACCTCGGTTGCGGTTCCCAGCGCGCGTCGCACGCGTCATTGCACAACAACGAACCACCCACCGGAGGAACGCCATGAGATTCACCCGTCTGGTCGCGAGCGCGACTTTCGCGGCTGTGCTCAGCGCCGTCGCGAGCGCTGGCGCGTTCGCGCAGTCGGCCGCCGAGCGCGCCATCACGGCCGCGAAGAAATACGCCGGTACCGAAATCAGCATCGTGTGGGAGGCGGGGCTGCAGTCGCTCGACCCGCTCAACTTCTCGGGCCCCAAGTGGGAATCGCTGACCGGGATGAAGGTCAAGGTCATCGAGGTGCCGACCGCGGAGATGTTCACCAAGATCCTGCAGGAACACCGTGCCGGCACCGGCGCCTACGACGCGCTCAACGTGATCCCGAGCTGGATGCCGGACCTGGTCAAGGCCGGCGCCCTCGAGCCGCTCGACGGCTACGTCGACAAGTACGGGTACCGTGACGAGTTGACCAATATCGCGCCGACCTATCGCGACAACCAGATGCGCGTCGACGGCAAGATCTACGGCTTTCCGGACGACGGCGACCTGTTCGTCCTCTACTACCGCAAGGACCTGTTCGAAGACCCGGCCAACCGCGCCGCGTTCAAGGCCAAGCACGGCTACGAGCTGGCCGCGCCCGCCACCTGGGAGCAGTATGCGCAGATCGGCCAGTTCTTCACCGACAAGTACGCGCCCAAGGTCTACGGCGCCGGCCAGTTTCGCCAGCCCGCCTACGGTATCTGGATGTTCGAGGAGCGCTATCGCGTGGAGGGCGGCAAGTTCTTCGATCCCGCCACGATGAAGGCCCAGATCAACGGCCCGCTCGGCGTCAAGGCGTTCGAGGGGATGCGCAGCGACAACAAGTTCATGCCGCCGGGCGTCGAGTCCTGGGGGTTCGTCGAGGCGTTGAGCGCCTTCCTGCAGGGCGAGATCGCGATGACCATTTCCTGGCCGCCGTTCGGGCGCTGGGCGGCGGGCTACGGCGTCGACGACCAGGCGCTGTCGTGGGTGCCGAAATCCACCATTGCCGACAAGGTCGGCTACGCGTTGCCCCCCGGCGGCACCCCGCAGCTCGCGGCCGGGTTCTCGCTCTCGGTCGCCTCGGGGAGCAAGAACAAGGAAGCGGCGTACCTGTTCATCCAGTGGCTGAACAGCGAGGAGACCAGCCTGCAGCGGGTGCAGTTGCCCTACGCGTTGCGCGATCCCTTCCGCGAGACCCATTTCACCGACCCGGAGTACCTGTCGCGCTGGCGCGACGCGCCCGCCTACCTCAAGACGTTGCGCGAAGGCGCCAACACCGGGCTGCTGGACCTGTCGATTCTGCAGATCGACAAGTACGAGGAAGCGCTGCGCCAGGCGATGACCCGGCTGTGGGCCGGGGAGGACGCGAAGGCGATCCTCGACGACGTCGCGGCGCAGTGGGATTCGCTCACCCGCAAGATCGGTGTCGAGCGCCAGCGGGCGGCGTACGCAGACTGGGCCAGCAAGCCGAACGCGTACCCGTAACGCGCAACAGTCGCTTGCGTGCCGGTGGTGGCGGCGCGCCACGCGCCACCACCACGCCGCCGCATAGTGTATTCGTAGCGCGCGCTGGCCCGGGCACCTTGCGATGAACCCTTGGGGCGTTTTCGCCGACCGGCAGTTCAAGTACCTGATCATTGCCCCGGCGATCTTCCTGCTGTTGCTGATCGGTATCTTTCCCCTCGTGTACACGTTGCTGGTGAGTTTTCAGAACATCACCATGCTCGAGGAGGACACCTCTTTTCACGGCCTGCTGCACTACGCGGCGCTGTTCGAGGACCGGCGCCTGTGGCAGGCGTTGGGGCACACGCTGTTCATCACGCTGGTGGCGCTGCCGATCGAGCTGCTGCTGGGCTTGTTGATCGCCCTGCTGTTCCTGGACCGCCTGCCCGGGCGCCAGGTCTACGTCGCGCTGCTCGTGCTGCCGACGATGATCGCCCCGGTCGTCGCCGGCGCGACCTGGCGGCTGCTGTTCGACAACCGCTACGGGCCGATCAACCAGGTGCTCGGCTGGTTCGCCGGGGAGCCCGTGCCGATCCTGTGGGTCATCCGCTCGGAGTACGTCTACCCGGCCATTTTCATCGCCGAAGTCTGGCAGTGGACGCCGTTCATGTTTCTCATCCTGCTGGCGGCGCTGTCCAACGTCGAGCAGAGCCAGCTCGAAGCCGCCGAGATGGACGGTGCCTCGTTCGCACGCACGTTCGTGCGCATCATCCTGCCGGCCATCTGGCCGGTGATGGCGATCGCGCTGCTGATCCGCGGCCTCGACCTGTTCCGGATATTCGACGTGGTGTGGGCATTGACCCAGGGCGGCCCCGGCACCCGCACCGAGACCATCTCGATCTACGCCTACAGCCAGGGTTTTCGCCAGTTCGAAACCAGCTACACGGGGGCCATCGCGTTCCTGGTGATCGTGTTGCTGACCGCGGTGGTGGTGCTGGCGCTCAAGCGCATGGAGATCGCGCGCTGATGGACGAGCGCGCGGTGCAGGTGCTGCAGCGGCGCCGGCGGCGTCGCCGCGCCTTGCGCCTGGCGTTGCGCTACGCGCTCGCCACGCTGGTCACCGCCGTGTTCCTGTTCCCGATCTACTGGCTGTTCATGATCTCGTTCAAGACCCCGGAGGAGATCTTCTCCTCGCCGCCGGTCTGGTACCCGGCCAGTATCCAGTTCGAGAACTTCGCGGTGCTGTTTCGCGACGGTGACGCGGTCACGGTGTGGAACAGCCTGTTCGTCGCCGGCGTCAGCACCGTGCTGGCGATGTTCTTCGGCACCCTGTGCGCGTACTCGCTGGCGCGCTTTCGCACCGGCGGCGACAACCTGGCGGTGTGGATCATCTCCCAGCGCATGATTCCGCCCATCGCGATCGTCTTCCCGCTGTTCCTGCTCTACGTCTGGCTGGGCTGGGTGGACACCTACCACGGGCTCATCGTTCTCTACACGGCCTTCAACCTGCCCTACGTCATCTGGATGATGCGCGGCTACATCGAGGACATCCCGCTCGAGCTCGAGGAAAGTGCGCTGGTGGACGGCTGCAACCGCTGGCAGGTGCTGGCGAAGGTGATCTTCCCGATGGCCCGCACGGGGCTGTTCGCAACGGCGGTGTTCACGTTCGTGTTCGCCTGGAACGATTTCATTTTCGCCCTGATCATGACTCGCAGCGAGGTCACCACCTATCCTGTGCAGGTCACGCACTACTTCGGCGCGCAGTCGAATTTCTGGGCGAAGATCGCGGCCATGAGTGTGCTCGGGGCGGCGCCGGTTTTCGTTGCCGTGGCCTTCCTGCAGCGCTACCTGGTGCGCGGCATCACCATGGGCGCGGTGAAGGGCTGAGCCCGGCATGGCGCGCCTCAGCATCACCCGGGTGCACAAGTACTACGGCGACGTGCACGCGGTTCGAGGTGTCGACCTGGATATCCCCGAGGGCGAGTTCACGGTGCTGGTCGGACCGTCCGGGTGCGGCAAGTCGACCCTGTTGCGTGCCATTGCCGGGCTCGAGGAACCCGACGACGGGCTGATCGAGATCGACGGCGAGGTCGTCAACGACGTCCGCCCGCGCGATCGCAACATCGCCATGGTGTTCCAGAACTACGCGCTCTACCCGTACATGAGCGTGTACGAGAACATCGCCTTCGGCCTGCGCGCCCGCGGGATGCCCGCGGCGGAGATCCGCCGCACGGTGGAACGCGCGGCGCAGATGCTGGACATCGCGGCGTTGCTGCAACGCCGGCCTCGCGAGCTGTCCGGCGGGCAACGCCAGCGCGTGGCGATCGGGCGTGCGATCGTCCGCGATGCGCGCCTGTTCCTGTTCGACGAACCGCTCTCGAACCTCGACGCGCAGCTGCGTGACGAGATGCGCAGCGAGATCAAACGCCTGCACCAGGACCTCGGCAAGACCATGATCTATGTCACGCATGACCAGATCGAGGCAATGACGCTGGCCGATCGTATCGTGCTGCTGAAGGACGGGCAGATCGAGCAGCAGGGTGCGCCGCTCGAGCTGTTCGAGCGACCGGCCACGCGCTTCGTCGCGGGGTTCCTCGGCTCGCCGTCCATGACCTTCGTCCCGGCGCGCATCGAGGGCCGGGGCGAGCGACTGCGGGTGAGCTTCGAGGACGGGCGCGGGCTGGCGTTGCCGGCGGCCCGCAGTGCGGCGCTGTCGGCGCCGCCCGGCGGGCCGATCGTGTTCGGCGTGCGCCCGGAGCACATCGCCAGGGCGTCGTCCGCCGACCGGCGGCCGGGCCTCGAGCCGCTCGACGTCCTCATCGACCTGGTGCAGACGACCGGGTCGCGCACCTACGGCACGTTCCTGCTCGGCGGCGTGGAAACGGTCGCCGAGCTCGGCGTGCACGAGGTCGAGCGCCCGGGCCAGCGGCTCACCCTGAGCGTCGACATGAACCGGGCCGTGATCGTCGACCCGGACACGGGCCAGGTGCTCTCACCTGTGAGCATCAACACCGGGAGGTAGGAAAATGAGCGCTTCACCGAGCCGCGCAATCAAGCTGTTCGGCACCGACGAACCGCCGGCCCGTTCGCGGCTGCTGCGCGCCGGCCCGCTCAGCGCGGAACTCGACGACGGCAACCTGCGCTACGTCCGTTTTCATGGCCTGGAGGCGATCCGCGCGATCTCCTACGTGGTTCGCGACCGGTATTGGGGCACGTTCGGTCCCACCCTGAGCGACCTCGCGGTGAGCGAATCGGGTGACGCTTTCACGGTCACGTACACGGCGCAATGCGGCGACGCGGGGCAATCGTTTCGCTACGAGGTGCAGATCACCGGCTCGGCGGACGGGCGACTGGTCTTCAGTGCACACGGCAGCGCGCAAAGCGATTTCCTGACCAATCGCACCGGATTCGTCGTGCTGCACCCGGCGTCGCTCGCCGGTCGCCCGGTCGAGTTGCTGGACGTCAACGCAACCCGGGTGAGCACGGCGTTCCCGCAGCGCATCGACCCCAAGCAGCCGATCATGGACATCCGCGCCCTGACCCACGAGATCGTCCCGGGCCTGCGCGTAACGTGCACCATGGACGGCGACACGTTCGAGATGGAAGACCAGCGCAACTGGACGGACGCCTCGTTCAAGACCTACGTGCGCCCGATAGGGCTGCCGTTCCCCTACACCCTGGCGGCCGGCGAAGCGCTCGAGCAGTCGGTGACGCTCGCGTTCGAGGGCGCGCCCGCGGCGGGTTCCGTGACGTCGGGCGCGGAGGCGGCGCAGGTAAGGGTGGCGGTGGGGGAGGCGAGCGGGCGCATGCCGGCTTTCGGGATGGCCGTCGAGCCGCGCTACCTGGCCGCCAGCCTCGAGCACGGTGAGCTTCTCGGGCGGTTGCGACCGGCTTTTCTCAGCTGCTACCACGACTCGCGCCAGCGCGCCGATCGCGAGGCGTTCGCCAGGCTCGCGGCGCTCGGCAGCCTGCTCGGCGCGGAGCTGGCGCTCGAGGAGATCGTGACCGGCGAGGCGCCCCCCGTTCAGGACCTGGCCCGCACGGCGGAACTTGCCCGCGACGCCGGCGCGACCTTCGCGAGCGTCGCGGTGAGCCGCGCCGCGGACCTCGACTTCGTCATGCCGGGCACCGTGTTCGACGAGGCGCGCGAGTTCGACGAATTGTTCGCCGCCGCGCGCCAGGCGTTCGAGGACGCGAGGATCGGCGGCGGCAACCTCGTCTACTTCACCGAGCTCAACCGCAGACCCCCGCCGCACGCGTCGCTCGATTTCATCTGCCACGCGACCTGCGCCATCGTGCACGCGGCCGACGACCGCTCGGTGATCGAAACGCTGGAGTGCCTGCCGCACATCGTCGAGTCGGCGCGCGCGTCGTTCGGCGATCTGCACTACCGCGTCGGCCCGGGCTCGATCGGGTCGCGCAACAGCCCGTTCGGCAGCGAGCCGCCCGCCAACCCGCGGGCGATCCGCATGACCATGACCCGCGCCGACCCGCGCCAGCGCGGGCTGCTGGGCGCCGCCTGGCACGTGGGCTACGCGGCACGCATGGCCGAATGCGGCGTGGACAGCGTCATACTCGGCGCCCCCGTCGGGGAGTTCGGGCTGGTCTTCCACCCGGGCGATTTCGCGCAACCCGGGTACGACGACGGCGCCGGCGCGCTCTATCCCGTCTACCACGCGATGCGCGAGATCTACGCGGCGTCGAGCCTCGATCGCCTGCCGTGCGAGGTGTCCTCACCCGAGCGGGTGCAGGCACTGGCGTGGCGGAGCGGCGACTCGGCGACGGTGTTGCTGGCCAATCTCACCGGGGTCGAGCAAGCGGTTGCCCTTTCCGGCGCCGCGCTGGAGTCCGCCCGGGTGTGTGTGCTGGACGAGGACAGCTTCGAGGCCTGCGCCGCGCACCCCGACGGTTTCGACAACAGCACGGTCGTCGTCGGCGGTCGATCGCTCATGCTCGGGCCCTACGCCGTTGCCCGAATCCAGGTGCCCGAGACGCGGTTCGCCTGATCGCGGGTGGCGGGTGCAAGCGCCCGTGTGCACGATGCGTTCGGAGTCGTCGAGGTCGGTATGGCCGGCCCGCCCGAGTGCTCTAGCGCAACGACGGCGTGTTCCCCGGCTGGCACGGTCGACGCCCGGCGGGAGACCCGGTGACCTATCGGGCGCACCGGTCCCGATCGTGCGGCCCGTACGAAGCCACACCGGTCGGGGACGGCGGATCGCGTATCATACCGGCGTGCAAAGCTGCAGCACGGCGTAGGCACCGGGACGAGCCATGGTTAACTATTTTGTCGTTGCCGCCAGTGCCCGATCGACTCGCAGCGCGGGATCCGATCGGGTCGCGGCGATCAACCGGATCTTCGGTCTTTCACCGACCGGAGCCGATATCGACATACTCCATCCTACTCGGATGCCCGATCGCGGCCTCACGGTCATCGTTGGCCTCAGCGG
>JBFJWO010000115.1:0-11475 GCA_041623575.1 Gammaproteobacteria bacterium | reverse complement strand
GGCGCCTACTACCAGCGCTCCTACGAGTTCTCCGAGCGCCTGACGGCGCTGTTCGCGGCCGATTCGGAACTGGCGGCGGAGCTCGTGCAGGCCGGTCGCTGCGAGCTCGCGTTCGAGCAGTTCAGTCAGCGTTACGACCTGCCCTGCGCCGTCGCCGAGGCGGCCGAGGGCGACCCCGTCTTCGAGGCCACCTACTGGCACAACCACATGTTCAACCCGGCGCTGCCCGGGTCGGTCAGGGTGCTCGGCTTCGCGCCCGACTGGGCTGCGGCCCGTGCCGACCCGCCGGTGGCACCCGCCCCGTAGCGCCGCGGGCGCCCGAAAAGCCCGCCGAAATCGGCTACCATTCGAACTGCGCCGGGCCTGTAACCCGTCGGCGCCCGCAAACACCAAGGGGAATCAAAAAGACCACCAGGGCGCTCTCTCCGATCTCGAATCGTCAATAACACCTGAGGAGGCAGATAATGGATAACGAATTAACTGCGCTAGGGATCATATTCACGGAGTTCTACTACTGGCTCACCGTGGTGCTGATGTTCTTCATCCACGTGGGCTTCTGCATGTACGAGGTCGGGGCTTCCCGGCACAAGAACCACATGTACACCCTGATGAAGAACACCATGCTCATTCCGCTGGTGACGATCACCTTCTTCTTCTTCGGCTGGTGGATCTATTTCGCCTTTCCCAACGGGCCGTGGATCATCGGCGACCTCGTCGAGGCGCCGCACGCGGTGCCGTGGAGCACCGTGATGGGCGCGCACATGGGCGGGGCCGACGACCTGGACAACGGCTGGGCCCGCATCAACGGCGTGTTCTGGGCGGCCTTCCTGCTCTTTTCCTGGACCGCGGCGTCGATCGTCTCGGGTTCGGTCATCGAGCGCATCAAGTCGACGGGCTTCTGGATCCTGGCGGTCGCCATCGGCTCGGTGTTCTGGATCATCGACGCCTCCTGGGGCTGGCACGCCGACGGCTGGATGGTGCAGGTGCTGGGTTATCACGACGCGTACGCCTCGGGCGTCATCCACGCGATCGCCGGCGGCTTTGCGCTGGGCGTGCTGATCGTGCTCGGCCCGCGCATCGGCAAGTTCGCCGCCGACGGTACGCCGCGCAACCTGAACCCGCGCAATCCCTGGCTGGTCACCATCGGCCTGTTCCTGATCTACACCGGCTTCTGGGGTTTCTACGTGGCCTGCAACGTGCCTATGTGGGACGTGCAGGAGGGCGACGGGGTGTTTTACTCGGCGACCAACATCTACCTCGCGCCGACCACGCTGTCCGCCATCACGATGAACTTCCTGATGTCGCTCTCCGGCGGCCTGCTGATGGGCTACATCATCAGCAAGGGCGATGCGTTCTGGACCTACTCCTCGGGCCTTGCGGGCATCATTGCCGCCTCGGCGGGTAACGACCTCTACCACCCGATCCAGGCCATGGTCATCGCCGCGCTCGGCGTGGTGTTCATGTACAAGATGCACTACTGGGTGGAGCGCAAGTTCAAGATCGACGACGCGGTCGGTGCCGTCGCGGTGCACGGCTACGCGGGCTTTTTCGGCGTGGTCATCGCCGGCTTCATGCTGTGGGGCTACCCGAGTTCGCCCAACGCCGAGTACGCCAGCATCAACCCGTTCGGCCAGTTCGTCGGTGCGCTGATCATGTTCGGCCTGCTGGGCTTCCTGCCGGGGTGGGTGATCGCGAAGGTCCTGAACGGCATGGATATGCTGCGCATCCCGCGCGAGATCGAACTCGCGGGCCTCGACATCGGCGCGCACAGCCAGGCGCTGGAGGACGAGGCGGGCGTGATCGAGGCCGAACGGGCCGAGATCGCGAACATGAAAGGCTGAGCAAGGGGGACAAAGATCATGTCAACAGGTGCATTCGAAAACTGGGCCGGCAACATCAGCGAGATCGGCCCGATCTATCCCTTCGTCGGCAGCGAAGGCTTCTGGGTGGTGCTCGGCGTCGCGCTGTGGATCGCGTGGCACGTGGTGCAGACGAAGATGGAACGAGAGACCTACGAGGAGGAGAAGCGCAAGTACGGCGACAAGGAATCGCTGACCCGGATCGTCGGCGCCGAAGACCCCGACAACCCGTAGTCGTTGTCGCGATCGTCCCCGCCGGCGCCATGCCGGCGGGGACCCGCTCTGCGGTCCGGGCGTTCAGCGCGTGCGGGCCAGCACCACCGGCAACGCCACCGTTTCGAGCACGTTGGCGACGCCCTCCTGGCGCAGCAGCGCCGAGCGTTCGTCGAGCACCAGCAGTCCGGCGCCCTGCCGGTGCAGGCTGTGGGCCAGTGTGCCGCTGCGCCCCGCCGCCAGTCGCTCGACGCTAAGCACCAGGCCCCTGCCGGCGACCGCGGCACGCAGGCGCTCACGGTCGCGCGCGAAGGCCGTCTCGTCGGGCGAGGTCAACACGGCCAGCAGCCGACCCGGGGCGCGCGCGAGGTCAAGCGCCAGGTCGAGCGCCGTGTCCAGGCCCGGCTCCAGCAGCAACGCGATCGCCCGGTCGAGCCACAGCCGCCGTTCGTAGACCAGCACCGACTGGCTCGCCTGCGCGAGCAGCGCCGCGGCCAGCGAGCCGATCTCGCGACGCCCGACCGGGACGTGACCGGCGCGCCGCTCGACCAGCAACAGGTCCGCGGGCTCGATCCCGCCGAGCGGGTGCAGCGGCGTGCTGGCCACGCTCCACGCCACGCGCGCCTCGTGCGCCAGCTCACCCAGTCGCCCCGACAACGCTCGCAGCACACGGGCGAAATCGGCGTCGAGGTCCGCACGCTGCACGCGCCGCGTGCGGGCGCTGCCCAGCACCTCCATCGCGCCGGGCAGGCCGGCGAAGCGTTCGAGGTTCGGGTCCCTGACCAGCAGCGCCGTGACCGCTGAATCGAGTTGCGCGGCGATCCGGGTCGCGTCGTGCAACGCCGCTTCGTCGCGGTGCGCGGCGTCCATGGCCAGGATCACCCGGCGCACGCTCATGGCGGCGACTCGTCCGCCCGGGTCAATGCGCGCACGGTCTGCGTGTAGCGCGCGAGGCGTTCGGCGACGCGGGCGTTCAGGCTGCCGGGGGTGAACGTGCCGTCGGCCTCGCGGGTGCCGGCCGGCAGGCCGGTCAGCAGTTCCACGGCCGCGTCGACCGAGTCGACCGGGTAGACGTGGAAGCGACCTTGCGCCGCCGCCTCGACCACGTCCTCGCGCAACATGAGGTTCTTCACGTTGCTGCGCGGGATCAGCACGCCCTGCTCGCCGCTCAGGCCGCGCGCCGCGCACAGGTCGTAGAAGGCCTCGATCTTCTCGTTGACGCCGCCGATGGCCTGCACCTGCCCGAGCTGGTTCACCGATCCGGTGATCGCCAGCGATTGTCGGAGCGGCGCATCGCCGAGCGCCGAGAGCAGCGCGCAGAGCTCGGCCACCGAAGCGCTGTCGCCGTCGACGACGGCGTACGTCTGCTCGAAGACGAGGCTGGCCGCCAGCGACAGGGGCGAGTCGGCGGCGTAGCGCGAGCCGAGGTAGGCCGACAGGATCAGCACGCCCTTGCTGTGGATGGCGCCGCCGAGCTCCACTTCGCGTTGCACGTCGATCACCTCGCCCTTGCCGAGGCGCACGGTGGCCGTGATTCGCGCCGGATGCCCGAAGCGCTCGGCGCCGCTCTGCAGCACCGACAGGCCGTTGACCTGGCCCACCGTCGCCCCGGCGGTGTCGATCAGCAGGGTTTCGCGCAGCACCGCCTCGCGCAACTTCTCCGGCAGGTGACTGACCCGCTCGCGTTTCTTCGCGACCGCCGTCACCACGTGCGCGCGCGCGACGGTGCCGGCCCCGTCTTCTCGCGCCCAGTGGTCGGCCTCGCTCAGCAGGTCGGAGACGCTGCGCATGTGCAGGCTCAGCTTGCCGGCGTCACCGGCGAGGCGCGCGCTCTGGTCCACGACCTCCGCGACCGCCTCGCGCTCGAAGGCGAGCAGTTCGTGCTTCCTCGCCAGTCCCGCCACCAGTTGTGCATAGACCTGGGTGTTGCCGGCATCGCGCTCGACGTCGTCGGCGAACTCGGCGGTGACCTTGAACAGGTCCGCGAACTCCGGGTCGTAGGCGCACAGCAGCTGGTAGATCAGCGGCTCGCCGAGCAGCACGACCTTCGCGTCGAGCGGAATCGGTGCCGGTTCCAGCGACACGGTGCTCGCGAGCCCCAGCAGCTCGCCGACCGACTCGATGACCACCTCGCGGGCGTTGAGCGCGCGCTTGAGGGCGTACCACGAATACGGCTCCTGCAGCACCTTGCGCGCTTCCAGCACCAGGTAGCCACCGTTGGCGCGGTGGATCGCGCCCGGCATCACCTGGGTGAAGTCGGTGACCAGCGTGCCCATCTGCGCGGTGAACTCGATACGTCCCATGAGGTGGCGGTAGTTCGGGTTGTCGAGGTAGACCACCGGTGCGCCCGAGTCGGCGGCGTGCTCGACCATCACGTTGACCTGGTAGCGGCGGAAGAACGGCGCCGGCGGCGTCGGCAGCCCGAGCGGGTTCGACTGGTGGCTCGGGCGTTCGCCGAACTCGACCAGGTTGGCCAGCACGTCGTTGCCCACCGCATCGAGGTAGTTGCCCACCGCCGGGACGTCGGCGTAGCGCCCGCGCAGCTCCTCGATAGGCCCCTCGATGGCGGCCGTGGCCACTTCGCGGTTGAGCGCCTCGATCTCCTCGCGTTTACGTTTGGCGTGCTCCGGCGCCTGCAGCAGCACCTGGGAGAGGCGCTCGCGCAAGCGCGCGGTGATCTCGTCGATGCGCTGGCGTTCCTCCTGGCCGAGCGCCTCGTACTCCTCCGGGCCCAGCACCTCGTTGTTGCGCACCGGCGCGATGCCGAACCCGCCCGGGGTGTGCAGGATGGACATGTTCTCGCGCCGGGCCTGCTCGTGGATCTCGGCGAAGGCGTCTTCCTGGCGGCGCTCGTACCCCTGCTCGATCTCCGCGACGCGCGAGCGGTAGACCTCGCTCGCGAAGGTCTCGGGCACGATGGCGCGCAGGGCCTGGACGAGGCTCAGCATGTCGCCTCGCAACGCCTGTGCGCGGCCGTTCGCCAGCGCAATCGCCAGCGGCTTGTGGGGCTCGGCGAAGTTGTTCAGGTAGCACCAGTCGCACGGGGTACTCTCGCCGGCGGCGCGCCTCAGCAGGGCTTCGCGCACGAGCGAGTGCTTGCCCGTACCGGGCTCGCCGATGGCGTACAGGTTGTAGCCCTCGCGCGCGATGTCGGTGGCGAAGTCGAGCGCCGACAGCGCACGGCGCTGGCCCATCGGCTCGGCGAGGTCCGGCAGGTCGGCGGTCGTTGCGAACTCGAACTGCGCGGGGTCGCAGCGGCGGCGCAACGACGGCGGGTCCAGTGCGTCTGGCATGCGGCACTCCGAGGATTGTCCGTGCGGTTCGCCCAGGACTTTAGTGGCGGCGCCCGCGGGCGACTTGATGGGCGTCAAGTGCTCGGGAGACCGTGACCGCGGCTCACCGTCGTCCGCCTCGGCCAGGCGCCGGGCCCGGCGGCGCCGGTGAAACGGCAGGGCGTGCGCCTCGACGCGCCTCAGTCGCTGGCGAAATCCGGCACGCTGAACTTGCGCCGGCAGGCGCCCGGCGTGATACCGGTGATGCGTTCGAACAGGCGCCGGAAGAACGCCGGCTCCTCGTACCCCGGGCCCGTACCTCAAGCCCCGTGCATGGTGGCGTCCTTGCCGTCGAGCAGGCCGGTCTCGGGGAGGCGATGGGCGCGTGCGGCGTCGATCGCCTGAACGCTGCGCCCGCGCAGCACGGGCTCAGAACCGGCGGCGCAACCCCATGGCCGTACGTACGCGTGCAACCGTCATTTCCGTGGCAACCTCACGCACCGTGCGTCCGGTGCGCGCCGCGTGTTCCAGCACCTCGGCGGTGTTCGCGCCGATCTTCTCCTCGATGGTCTCCCGCGCCGTGCGCTCGGTGCCGCCGGCGTACTCGACCGCGGCGCAGATCACGCCGCCGGCATTGGCGATGAAGTCGGGGATCACCAGCACCTCGCGCGCGGCCAGGGCGGCCTCGGCATCGGCGGTCAGGGGAATGTTCGCGCCCTCGAGCACCAGGCGCGTGTCGAGTCGGCCGACGTTGGCGGCGTCGATCACGTCGGGGCGGGCCGCCGGAATCCAGATGTCGCACGCGATGCCGATGATCGCATCGCGCTCCAGGGTCCGCCCGCCCGCGAAGCCGGCGAGGTTGCCGGTGTCGCGCTTGTGAGCGGCCAGTGCGGCGACGTCGAGGCCGTCCGGGTCGGCCACGGTGGACTGCGAGTCGCTGGCGGCAACCAGCACGGCACCCTGATCGGCGAAAAAGCGTGCCGCGTGCCGGCCGACCGACCCGAAGCCCTGCACGGCGACGCGCGCGCCGTTCAAACGCACGCCGCTGTGGTCTTCGGCTGCGCGCGCGCAGGCGGCCAGCCCGAGGCCCGTGGCACCGATCTCGTCGAGCGGGATACCGCCCAGCTCGCGCGGCAGCCCGACGGCACGACCGATTTCGTCGCGCACCCAGGCCATGCAGCGCTCGTCGGTGCCCATGTCCGGGCCGGGCACGTAGTCGTTCAGGTCGCCGATCGCGGCGGCGAAGGCGCGCACCAGCGATTCCTTGCGCTCGTCTGCCATCTTCGGGTCGCCGACGATGACGGACTTGCCGCCGCCGTGCGCGAGCCCGGCCGCGGCGTTCTTGAGGGTCATCGCTCGCGCCAGCCGAAAACACTCCGACAGGGACACGTCCGGCGCCATCCGCACGCCGCCGACGGAGGGCCCGGCGGCGACGTTGTCGATGACGACGATCGCCCTGAGCCCCGCATCGGCACGGTGCAGGTGGACGATCTTTTCCGGCCCGAGGTCGTCGGCGTCCACCCACGCCCGATCGGTGACGGTTGCAAACGGTTGCTCGGCGTTCATGGCTCTCCCCTTGCGGCGGTGCGCTCGGCGACGTCTCCACTCGCCCGGCCCGCCTGTGCGAGCTGCGCGATCATCTGCTCGCGCATGGCGAACTTCTGCACCTTGCCGGTGACGGTCATCGGAAACGCGGTAACGAACTCCACGTAGCGCGGTATCTTGAAGTGCGCGATCTGTCCGCGGCAGTACTCGCGCAGTTCGTCCGCGTCCATGCTCTCGCCCGGGCGCAGCTTGACCCAGGCGCACACTTCCTCGCCGTAGCGCGGGTCGGGAACGCCGATCACCTCGACGGCGTCGATCTTCGGGTGGCGGTACAGGAACTCCTCGATCTCGCGCGGGTAGATATTCTCCCCGCCGCGGATCAGCATATCCTTCGCCCGCCCGACGATCCGGCAATAGCCCTGCGCGTCGACGACCGCGAGATCGCCACTCGCGATCCAGCGCGCGCCGTCGATGGCCGCGCTCGTGCGCTCCGGGTCGTCCCAGTAGCCGCGCATCACGCAATAGCCGCGCGTGAGCAGTTCGCCGGTGGTGCCGCGTGGGACGACCCGGCCCTCGGCATCGACGATCTTCACCTCGGTGTGCGGCAACACGCGACCGACGGTCTCGACCCGGCGCTCGAGCGGATCGTCGACCCGCGTCTGGAAACTCACCGGCCCGGTCTCCGTCATGCCGTAGGCGATGGTGATCTCGGGCAGGTGCAGCTCGTTCATCACGCGGCGCATCAGTTCCTCGGGGCAGGGGGCGCCGGCCATGATGCCGGTGCGCAGGCTGGCGAGGTCGTGCTGCGCAAAGCCCGGTTCTTCCAGCGCCGCGATGAACATGGTGGGCACACCGTGCAGCACGGTGCAGCGTTCGGCCTCGATCGCGGCGAGCGTCTCGCCGGGGTCGAACGAGGGCGCCGGCAACACCATGGCGGCACCGCACACCACGCAGCACAGTGTGCCCAGCACCATGCCGAAGCAGTGATACATCGGTACCGGTATGCACATCCGGTCGGCCGTCGTGAGGTTCATGCGCCGGGCGACGAAGCGCGCGTTGTTGAGGACGTTGTGGTGGGTCAGGGTGGCCGCCTTGGGCGTCCCCGTCGTACCGCTGGTGAACTGGATGTTGACGGGGTCGTCGAACTGCAAGGTGTGGGCGAGGCGCCGGAGTTGCTCGCGCTCGGCGGCGCCAGCGCGGTCCGCGATCCGCTCGAAGGCGAGCACGCCGTCGCCGCTCGCGCCGCCGAGCCCGATGACCCAGCGCAACTCGGGCAGCCGCGTGCTGCGCAAACGGCCGGGCGCGCAGTCGGGGAGTTCCGGCATCAGCTGACGAAGCATCGCGAGGTAATCGCTGGACTTGTGCCGGCGCGCGGTGACCAGGGCGCGGCAACCGGTCGTCGAGAGTGCGAAAGCCAGTTCCTCGACGCGGTAGGCGGGGTTGATGTTGACCAGCACGAGGCCCGCCCGGGCGGTGGCGAACTGCAGCACGACCCACTCGGCGCAGTTGGGTGCGCAGATACCGACACGCTCGCCGGGAACGAGGCCGAGCGCCAGCAGGCCGGCGGCCACCTCGTCCACGCGGCGCGCGAGTTCCCGGTAGGACCAGCGGATCTGTTGAAACGGGACGACGAGAGCGTCGGCACCGGCGTGGCGTGCCGCGCTGCGCTCGAAACTCACGCCGATGGTTTCGCCAAGCAGCGGTGTGTCCGAGGCGCCGTGCACGTAACTCCACAACATCGGCGCGATACCCCGCGAACGCTTTCCGCCCGCGCCACTATTGCGCGCCCGGCGCCCCTAGCGGTTGACGGGTATCAACGCCCGGCGAACTGGCGGACGAAATCGGCCTCGGTCAGGATGCCCGCCAGGCGATCGCCGTCGAGCACGGGCAGGCAGCCGACCTTGTGCTCGAGCATCAGCGCCGCGGCTTCGCGTAACGGCGTCTCCGGAGTGGTGGTCAGCACCCGGCTGTGCATTGCCTGCTTGATGACGTCCGAGTCCAGCAGGTGTTGCTCGGCGCGCGAGCCGAAACCCAGCGCGCGCAGCAACGCGCCGCGAAACAGGTCGCGCTGCGAGACGATCCCGCACAGCCTGCCGTCTTCGTCGAGCACCGGCAGGTGGCGGATGCGCTGCTGCTTCATCAGGCCGTCGCCGATGGCGAGCTTGTCGTTGCGCTCGACGGTGACCACCGGCGTGCTCATGACGTCGGCGACGCGCAGGTCGGTAGGTTCGATCACGATGGTCCAGGCCCCGGTGACAACGCCCGCGAGTATCGCGAGGCGCGCCGTGGATCGGGTTGACCCGGGTCAACGGCGGGGCGGTTTTCGCAGGGCGGCAGCGGCCTCGCGAGCGAGTGGACCATCTCGGGCGTGACGGGTGCTGTGCAGCGGGTCCCGGCGCCGGGCGACGCGGCGTGGTGAGCTTGCACGACGGCCGCGGGTCGCTGGCTGCGGGCGGTGCGGCCCGGCGTCCCCGACCGGCGCACGCGTGAGATATCGATGCGTGGCAGCGTCCGGCCGAGCCGCTATACTGCCGCGTATCGCCATGACCATCCGAATGCTCGCCGCTCCGCTCGGCCTGGTCGCCCTGGCTGTTGCCGGGTTCGCGCTGCCAGGTGCCGCCGACACGGGTTCGCCCGAGACGACCATCGATGCGTTTCACGCGGCGGTGCGCCAGGGCGAAGCGTCGCTCGCACTCTCGCACCTGACGCGCGACGCCGTCGTCTACGAACTCGGCCATGCCAACGTGTCTCGCGAGGCGTATGCGAAGTCGCATCTTGCCGCCGATATGCGCGCGGAGCGCCGGCTCGATCGCGAACTGCAGGGTCGAGTGCTGGAAGGCGCCGGCGACCTGCGCTGGTCGATGAGCACGTACCGCCTGCGGGAAGGAGGGAATGAGTGGACTTCGCTGGAAACCATGGTGTTGCGCCGGCGCGACGGCCGCTGGCGCATCGCGCACATTCACTGGTCGTCCAGGCGCGGGCGGTGAGGACGTCGGTGCGGTGGCGAGCTGCCCGTGCCCGGCGCGATTGCCGGCGCACGCACGCGGCAGTCGCCGTCGCACTGCTGATGGCGTTGTCGTCTCTATCCCCCGGCGCTGCCGCGGCAAACGCCCTGGCGGTGTCGAAAGCCGATCACGACGACTGGCTCTACAACGTGCCCTCGGGCCGACTGGTGTGCGTGCAGGGCGCGTTGCTGTTCGAGTCGGGGACGCAGTCGTACGCGCTCAACGACGCGGCCCTCGAGCGTGGCTACGAGCCTGCGCTGGCGTTGGTGGATCGGGCGGTCCTGGAAGAGCACCAGTTCGCCCAGTACTTCGTGCGATGGGAACAACAGTGGCGTTCCGGCGGCCCGGCGGCGCGCAGCACGTACGGGCCGGCGCTCATCGAGGCGACCACGCCGAAGTCCCTGCGCCGGGCCGGCGCGAAGCTCTGCGATTGAGCGCGAGCCCGTAACCAGGCGAGCGGCTGCGAACCGGCGCCCCCGGGAGGGCCGTTGCGGTCCCGGACCCGGGGGCGCCGACAGCCAGGTCAGCTAGGGACGACGCCGAGGTGAGGCCTCAATCGTCGTCATCGTCATCGTCATCGTCGTCCTTGTCTTTGTCGCGTCCCTTGGCCTTGCCCTTGCCGAGGCTCATGACGACGAGCCCGTTGACGATGTCGCTCGCAACGATGGTGTTGCGGTCCGGGAACGGGAAGATACCCCACTGGCCGTTGAAGAACGGCGGCGTGATGGTACGCGGCTCCGTGTCCATGCGCGCGATGTCCTTCAGTTCCAGCCGGTCCTTCTTGTGCTTGATCTTCAGCACGCGGGTGCCGGCGTTGTAGACCGCCCAGAAGAGCTTGTTGCCCTTGCGTACGAAGTTGTGATCGTTGTCGCCCGGCGCGTCGATGAAAAAGCGCTCCTGCAGGAAGGGCGCGTCGAGGTCCTTGACGTTGACCACGTAGGTGCTCGGGTTAGGGACCGTCTGCGGTGCGTCGGACTGACAGAAGTTGGTGCGAAAGAACCCGGTGCCGTCGTTCGGCTCGGCGTCGCGGGGCTCGTCGACCTCGTCGTTGATCAGCAGGTACTCGTGGCGGTTGGACGCGGTCCAGCCCTGGTGCGAGAAGCACAGGCCCTCCGGCACGATCGAGGAGATGAACCGGATGTCGTCCTTGTTGGTCACGTCCCAGATCTCGGTCGCACCGCCGACCGGTACGCCGGGGGTGTTGTCGACGCGCATGCCGTTGCGCCCGGCGGCGTCCTTGTCCCGGCCGTCGAACACGAAGGCGATCTCCCGACCCCAGTAGTCGCTGTCGGGACCTTTGTAGTTGACGACGTAGAAGTCGTGCTCGGCGCGGTCGGCCAGGCAGGCCGCGATGCTCGGGTTGAGCGGGTTGGTGCGCAGGTCGAGGATCAGCGCGTTGAACCGCGAGGGGTGGTTGGGCTCGCCGTCGCAGGCGGTGAAGTCGCCGACGAGGTTGACGCCGGCCACGTAGGCAAACCCCGAGTCCTGGTTGATGTAGATGTTGTGCGCGCTGTCGTAGCCGCCGTCCTCGAAGACCGCGCTAGCCGGGATCTGGAAGGCCGGGTCCGGCGCCGGGCCCAT
>JBFJWO010000114.1:0-11539 GCA_041623575.1 Gammaproteobacteria bacterium | reverse complement strand
TTTTCACTGATGACCCCTGAAGATGTCGTTGCCAAGAAATCCCTGCGATCGCAGCGACCCTGACCCGGCTCGCCGGAACCCGGGACAGTCTGCCCCGAGGCTCGGCGGGTCTGCCGGCGCTTCGAGCAGGCGTTTCGCTGGCCGCTGCCTGCGGGAAGCGAAATTCATACCAAACTCCGATCGGGAACGGCGCGGTACCCGCGGCAGTATAGGGGAACTCTCGACCAGCGGCGGGCGCGAGGACCGCCGATGTCGAATCGCACGGCCGGGAACGATTACGCCGCGGGGGGCGGGCGAGGCGACCGGACCCGACTGTGACGGCGCTCACGCCCCGGGACCGGGCACTCGGGCAATATCCGTACGCTATGAGGGCAACACGCGCCAGGCGGGCACGGCGGACGGTCAGCGCACTGCTGCTCGGCGCTGCCACAGTGCCGCCGCCGGCGCTGGCCGACACCGTCGATCTGTTTCCCGGGGCCAGCTTCGAGCAGGCCGTGGAGAGCCTGCAACCGGGCGACACTCTGGTCGTGCATGCCGGTACCTACGTCGACAGCGGTCGCATCTCGGTCACGGTGCGCGGGACCGCGGCGCTGCCGGTGCTCATCACCGCCGCCGAGGGCGAAGCCCGCCCGCTGATCGCCCGCGACGCCGGCGACCGGGCCCAGAACACCATCAACATCGAAGGGGCCACGTACCTGACGGTGCGCGGCCTGGAGATCCGCAGCAACGGCGGGGACGGGATCAACCTCAACAGCAATCCCGCCTACATCACGCTGGAAGACCTGGTGATCCACGATGTCGACGTCGGCATCAACTTCCGCAGTTCCATGCACCACATCACGGTGCGCCGCAACGAGATCTACGACACCGGAACCGAGAGCGGGGACGGGACCGGCGAGGGGATGTACATCGGCTGTCACGAGGGCGACTGTGCGGTCAGCGAGTCGTTGATCGAACACAACTGGGTGCACCACACCGCCAACTCCAGCCAGGGCGACGGTATCGAGGTCAAGCGCGGCTCGCATTCGAACATCATCCGGGACAACGTCATCCACGACACGCAGTACCCTTGTGTGCTGCTCTACGGCACCGACGGCAATCCCCGTAACGTCGTCGAACGCAACGTCATGTGGAACTGCTGGACGGCGGGCATCCAGGCGGCCGCCGATTCGGTGATCCGCGACAATCTCATCCTGTCCGACCTGGGGACCGCGTTCGAGTCGCAGTCGCACGCCGGCGTGACGCCCAACAACCTGGAGTTCGTCCACAACACGATCTTCGGCGGTGAGGAGTGCCTGCGCCTGCGCGGCTGGGAGGGGAAGCAGGGGATGGTGCTGGCCAACAACGCCATCTACTGCGAGTCGGCCAGGTACGCGCTGTCCGGGCTGGGCGGCACCACCCTCTCGGGAAACGTGCTGTGGCCCGATACCGGTGCGCTCGGAGGCGGTTACAGCCCGGGCCGCTCGGCGGTGCTGGATTTCGTCGATGCCGCCGGGCGCAACCTGTTTCCGAGCGCCGATTCGGCATTGATCGGCGCCGGCGACCCGGCCTTCGCCAGCGCCGTGGACTTCCGCGGCTCACCCCGCGAGGGGGCGCCGACGGCGGGCGCGTTTACCGCCGGCGGCCCGGTACCGGCGCCGGTGCGGCCCGGCTTCAAGGAACGCCCTGACGGGGCTTTGCCGAGCCTCGTGGTGCGCGCCGTCCCGGATACCGTCGAACCGGGAGGGTACGCCGAGGTGCACTGGTCGGCGTCGGACGCACAGGTTTGCCTGGCCCGCGGCGCCTGGTCCGGCGAGCGCGCGACCGACGGCGTGGAGCGCGTCGGCCCGCTCGACGAGGACACCGAATACCGCCTGGCGTGCGTGAACGAGCAGGGTGAAACGCAGGGTTCGGTCACCGTGCGGGTGAACGGCCCCGGCCCGGGCGGCGAGCAGCCGGGCAGCGAAGGACCGGGCGGGGACGATTCGTCGCCGCTCGCGAGCGCGATCGACCCCGCCTGCGTGCTCTTGCCGGTCGCCTTGCTGGTCGCCGGGCGGACCCGCCGACGCCGCAGGCTTCAGTCGACCTCGAACACGTAGCCGATGCTGATGAAATCCACGCCGTCGTCGATCTCGGTGAACTCGGCCTCGATGCGGCCGCGCCGGCCCGCGGGGGTGCTCAGGCCCAGACCCATCGACAGGCTGACGTCGCTGTCGTCCCCGGCGTCCCACCAGGCGAGCCCCATCCGCGCCTTAAAGCTCACCCGGGTCGGACTGCGGTAGACTGCGTAGCCGGCGACCGAAGTGATGTCCCAGTTGTCGTCGTTGCCGACCTCGCCGTCGGCGACGGACAGGCTCAGCTCCGCCTCCCAGGAGACGTCGCGGTGCAGGCGCTGGCCGACGGTACCGGCGAGGTTGAACGCCGAGTCGTTGTCGTCGCCGTCGGGTTGCATCCACCCGCCCTTGACGGCGTAGATGAAGGGTGCGCGGTCTTCGGTCTGGGCCAGCGCCGCGGGCGCCGCCAGGCACACGGGCAAAGCCACTGCGAGCAGCGTTTTATACATGTCGGTTACCCGGAAATCGTTGCTTGAGGGGGAGGTCCGCCGGCGATGGTAGCGCAATTGTGTCAACTCGCCGCCGCTGCCCGGCGATTCTGTGACGCGTCCCGCAAAATCCGGGCGGGCAGGACCGCTCCTGCGGCAGGTGGCGCGTACCGTCGCGCTGGCGTAGTGTGCAGGCCAACCACGACTGCGATGATGTCCTGCCGACCCCTTCGTTCCCCCCGCCTCGCCCCGCTCCGCCCGGGCCGCTGGTGGTTCCCGGTCCTGTGGCTGGCGCTGGTGCCTGCGCTGAGCGCCGCCACCGATCCGCTCGCCGAGGTCAAGGCCGAGGTGCGCCGGGCGTTCCCCGAGGTCCCGCAGCTCGGCACCATGGCGCTGCACGAGTGGCTGGACGACGCGGCGCGTCCCGCACCGCTGTTGCTGGACGTGCGCGAGCCCGACGAATTCGCCGTCAGCCACCTGTGGGGGGCGCGCAGGGCGCGCGACATCGACGAGGCGTTGCCATTGCTGGCAGGCGTGGTGCCCGACGCGCCGATCGTGGCCTACTGCGCCGTGGGCTACCGGTCGTCGGCGCTGGTGCGGGAACTGCGCGCACGCGGGTATACCAACGTCAGCAACCTCGAGGGCTCGCTGTTCGAATGGGCGAACCGCGGTCTGCCCCTGCACCGCGGCGAGCGCTCCGCGCGGACGGTACACCCGTACAACTGGTGGTGGGGCCGCTACCTCGACAAGTCCCTGCGTGCGCGCTAGCACGGCTTTCGACCCCCGGCCGGCGCGGGGGAACGGCCGCGTCGAGCTGTCCGGGCGCCAGCGGGCGGGCGCCGGCTAACGGGCGCCGGGTCTTGCCGTACCGGATCGTCACCCTGATCTACTGCGTCCGCGAGGGACGGGTTCTGCTGCTCAGGCGGCGCAAACCGCCCTACGCCGGCTACTGGGTGGCGCCGGGCGGAAAGGTGGAGCGGGGAGAGAGTCCGCACGAAGGCGCCGTGCGCGAGCTGCGCGAAGAGAGCGGTCTGGCGGTCGAGCGCGCCGAACTGCGCGCGGTGGTGACCGAGTGCTCGGCGCGCGAGGACTGGCAGTGGCTGATCTTCGTCTACCGTGCATCGCACCCGCGCGGGGAACTGCAGAGCGACGGGAGCGAAGGCGAACTGCGCTGGTTCGACATCGAGCAGGAACTCGCGGGCGTGCACATGCCGCCCGCGGACCGGGTGTTCGTACCGCAAGTCCTCGGCGAGCGGGCCGGGGCGCTGGAGTACCGGTTCGACTACGACGACGACCTGGCGCTGGTCGGCGGCCGGCCTCGCTTCGTGGTCTAGCAGACCGCCGGGAAACTTGTCTTGCGGCTGCCTGTTCGCGCGATACAGGGAGGTATCGCCAAAATCGACAACGCCAAGTTGTTGATTTTGCAGCAAGTCGAAAATCGCACTTTCCGACGCCGCGCGCTGGAAAAGTACAGGAGGTACTCTTTCAGCAAACTGCCAGGGCGCTCCGCTCCCCGGCGGCGGCACCCGCCGCCACCGAGCGCGCGGCCGGTCCCGACGGCGTCGGCGGCCACGCGTTGTTGACAATCCTCGCCACTCTGCAATCATCGGCTCAAAACAACGATCCGTGGGGTGCGGGTATGGCCTGCACGCCGCGGGCGCCGCCGTGACGCCGAAGCCGGCTACAACGGCAGCCCGGGCCCCGACCCGGGGTAGCGCGATTGCCGGGAGGGGGCATGCGGCTGTTCGAGTTGGTGGACATCTCCAAGAACTTCGGCGCGATCAAGGCCGTCAACGGCGTCAACCTCAGCATCGACGCCGGCGAAGTGCTGGGCCTGATGGGGGACAACGGGGCCGGCAAGTCGACGCTGATCAAGATCATGGCCGGAAATTTTCCGCCCTCGGGCGGGGAGATCCGGCTCAAGGGCCAGCGCGTCGAGTTCCACAACCCGGTGGATGCCCGCGAGAAGGGCGTCGAGGTGGTCTACCAGGACCTCGCGCTCTGCGACAACCTGACCGCGGCCGAGAACGTCTTCCTCGGTCGCGAGGCGAAACGGCGCATCGGGCCGTTCAAGTTCATCGACTACGCGTACATGTACAGCGAAGCGGCGCGGCATTTTGCCGAGCTCAAGTCCGAGACGCGGCCGCGCGACCTCGTCAAGCAGATGTCGGGCGGGCAGCGCCAGGCGGTCGCCATCGCGCGCACCCGCCTGTCCGATCCCGACATCGTGCTCATGGACGAACCGACCGCGGCGATCAGCGTACGCCAGGTCGCCGAGGTGCTCGACCTGATTCGCCGCCTGCGCGACCAGAACGTCGCGGTGATCCTGATCAGCCACCGCATGCCCGACGTGTTCGCCGTGTGCGATCACGTCTCGGTGATGCGCCGCGGACGGGTGGTGGCCGACAAGCCGATCGGCGAGACCTCGCCCGAGGAAGTCACCGGGCTGATCACCGGCGCAATCGAAACGGCCTGAGCCCCGCGCGGCGAGCGCACAACCGGAGCGACCAAGGCAATGAGCGTAGCGATCGAGGAGGTCACGCAACAACGCGAGCACGGCCTGCTGGGCAAGCTCCTCACGGCCCAGCCGTTCTGGGTGACGGTGGCGTTGTTCATCATCGCACTCGTCATGGCGCAGGTGTCGGACGTGTTCGCCACCGAGGACAATTTCTTCAACATCACCCGCAATTTCGCCTTCATCGGGATCATCGCGCTCGGCATGACCGCGGTCATTATCACCGGTGGCATCGACCTGTCGGTGGGATCGGTGATGGGCGTTGTCGGCATCGTCACCGCGATGGTGCTGAACGCCGGGCAACCGCTCGTCGTCGGCGTGGCGGCGGGTCTCGCGACCGCGCTGTTTTGCGGGCTGGTGAACGGCGCGCTGATCGCCTACCTGAACCTGTCGCCGTTCGTGGTCACGCTCGGCATGCTGAGCATCGCGCGCAGCCTGGCGATGGTGATCTCCGAGAACAGGATGGTCTACGAGTTCGGCCCGGACGAGGACGCGTTCGTGCAACTCGGCGGCGGCACGCTGTTCGGCGTGGCGCACCCGATGCTGTTGCTGGTGGTGCTGACGGTGGTGTTCATCGTGGCGTTCAAGTACACGACGTGGGGGCGCTGGGTGTACGCAGTGGGTGGCAACGAGCAGGCTGCGCGTCTGACCGGGGTGCCGGTCAACCGCATCAAGTTGTCGGTGTACATGCTGAGCAGCCTGATGGCGGGGATCTCCGCCATCCTGATCGTCGGCTGGCTGGGGTCTGCCATCAACGCGCTCGGGCAGACCTACGAGCTGCGGGTCATCGCCTCGTCGGTGATCGGCGGCGCCAACCTGATGGGCGGGGCCGGCGGGGCCTACGGCGCTTTCATCGGCGCGGCCCTGATCGAAGTCATCCGCAACAGCCTGCTGCTGGCCGGCGTCGACCCGAACTGGCAGGGGGCGTTCGTCGGGCTTTTCATCATCCTGGCGGTGATGCTGGAGAAAATACGCGGGCGGCGCCGCGACTGAGCCGGCGTGCGCCGGGCGCTCGCTATTCGCCACGGGACATCCGGCACGAGAACAAGGGGAGCAGACGGGACAGGGAAGTGGCGTCACGAACCAGCCCAGTGGAGCGAGGCTCCTTGCTGGTTCCCGGGTGACGGGCGAACTGCGGTTTCCCGTTGCGCTTCGACGGAGTCCGGGACGGCACCGTCGGAATTTCATTCGATCGGAGGACAGACCAATGAAGAGATACCTGTTGCTGGCCGCGGCGTCGGCCATGCTCGCGCTGCCGACCCTGGCCAGCGCGCAGAAGTACACGTTCGCCCTGGTGCCGAAGAACATGAACAACCCGTTCTTCGACCTGGCGCGCGACGGTTGCCGCAAGGCGGAGAAGGAACTCGGCGGCGCGGTCGAGTGCGTCTACATCGGGCCCGGCGAACACGGCGGCGGCGACGAGCAGATCCAGGTCGTGCAGGACCTGATCACGCGCAAGGTCGACGGCATCGCGGTCGCGCCGTCCAACGCCCCGGCGATGGCGAAAGCGCTGCAACGCGCCAAGGCCGCCGGCATCCCGGTGATCACCTGGGACTCCGACCTGCTGGCGAAGGACAAGGGGCTGCGCACGACCTACGTCGGCACCAAGAACTACGACATCGGCGTCAACCTCGCCAAGATCGCCATGAAGATGAAACCCGCTGGCGGCACTATCTGCATCCAGTCGGGCGGCGCCGCGGCGGCCAACCACAACGAGCGCATGCAGGGCATTCGCGACACCATCGCCGGCAGCATGTCCAGCGAACCGCCCGGCAACCGGCTGACGGGGCAAAACGGCTGGACCGAGGCCGACGGCTGTCCGCTCTACACCAACGACGATTTCCCCGTCTCGGTGCAGCAGATGGCCGACATCATGGCCAAGTATCCCGACCTCACCGCGTTCGTCCCGACCGGCGGCTTTCCGCAGTTCGTGCCGAAGGCCTACCGCCAGGTCGCGGAGAAGCATCGCGGGCGCATCACCAGCCAGAAGACCCTGCTGGTGGTCGCCGACACGCTGCCGGTGCAGATGGACATCCTGAAGGACGGCCTCAGCCACGGGCAGGTGGGGCAGCGCCCGTTCGAGATGGGCTACCGCGCGATGTTCATCCTCAAGGACATCGCCGAGGGCAAGAAAGTGGACGACCCGATCTACACCGGCCTCGACGTGTGCGTGCCGGAGAACCAGGACGACTGCCTGGCGGGCTGAGCACGGCCCCGGGCGTTACGCCCCGGGGGGATTTCCCCCCGGGGCTCTTACACGGCGCCCGCCGAGCGGGGCGCGGCGCCAACGAACAGCGAGACATCGATGATCGACACGACCCGCGAGCAATCGAACGGCGAAGGGCAACTGCGTGGCCGCTTCGCGGTGGTCACCGGCGGCACCCAGGGACTCGGCGAAGCGACCGCCCGGCTGTTTGCGCAGCGCGGCGCCGCCGGTTTGGTGATCTGCGGCCGTAACGCCGCGCGCGGCGCCCGCGTCGCCGGCGAACTGAGCGAGCAAGGTTGCGATACCCGCTTCGTGCAGGCCGATCTCGCCGAGATCGAGGACTGCCGGGCCGTGATCGCCGCCGCCGACGCCGCCTTCGGCAACGTTCACGCCCTGGTCAACGTGGCCGGGATGACCGACCGCGGCACGATCCTCGACACCACGCCGGAACTGTTCGACCGCATGTTCGCGGTCAACACGCGCGCGCCGTTCTTCCTGATCCAGGACGCCGTCAGGATCATGCGCCGTGAAGGCACCGAGGGCGCGATCGTCAACGTTCTCAGCATGTCGGGACACGGCGGACAACCCTTCATCTGCGCCTACAGCGGCTCGAAGGGCGCGCTGGCCACCCTGACGCGCAACATCGCCTTCTCGCTGATGCGCGATCGCATCCGCGTCAACGCGCTCAATATCGGCTGGATGAACACGCCGGGCGAGGACAGCATTCAGAAATCTCACCACCACGCGCCGGACGACTGGCTCGCGAAGGCCGCCGCCGCGCAACCTTTCGGTCGCCTGCTGGACCCGGCCGAGGTGGCACGCGCCATCGCTTTTCTGTGCTCGGACGAGTCGGGGTTGATGACCGGTTCGGTGGTCGACTTCGATCAGTCGGTGTGGGGCGCCTACGAAGCCCCGCCGCAACCCGGCGAGCGCCTCGCGGGCTGACAACCCGAGAGCGCGTTGCGCTTTCGGGCGGCCGCCGACGCGTGCATGAACATCGACTGGGACCTGCCGTACCCGTCACGCCGCTCGCCGGTGTTCGCCCGCAACGTGGTGGCGACGTCCCAGCCGTTGGCCGCCGAAGCCGGCCTGCAGCTGCTGCGCCGGGGCGGAAACGCCGTGGACGCGGCGCTCGCGGCCGCCATCACGCTCAGCGTCGTCGAGCCCACCGGCAACGGCATCGGCAGCGACGCGTTCGCGATCGTGTGGGACGGCGAGCGTGCGCACGGGCTCAACGCTTCGGGCCGTTCGCCGGCCGCCTGGTCACCCGAACGCTTCGCCGGGCGCACGGCCATGCCGCAGCACGGTTGGGAGTCGGTGACCGTGCCCGGCGCGGTGGACGCCTGGGTACGATTGTCGGAGCGTTTCGGTCGGCTCGAGTTCGCCGAGCTGTTCGAGCCGGCGCTCGAGTACGCGGGCCGCGGCTTCCACGTCACGCCGGTCATTGCACAGCGCTGGCGCCAGGCGCAGCGCGTGTTCGCCGGCGTGCCCGATTTCGCCCCGTTCCTGCCGAACGGCGGTGCGCCGCAGCCGGGCGAGCTGTTTCGCCTCGACGGCCAGGCGCGCGCGCTGCAGCTGATTGCCGAAACGCGCGGCGAGTCGTTCTACCGCGGCGAGCTTGCCGAGCGCACCGTTGCCCATGCGCGCCGCGCCGAGGCGGCTCTGACGCTCGCGGATCTCGCCGGGCACCGCTCGTCGTGGGTCGATTGCGTGAGCCAGGTCTACCGCGGCGTCGAGGTGCACGAGTTGCCGCCGAACGGGCAGGGGCTGGCGACCCTGATCGCGCTCGGGGTGCTCGAGCACTTCGACCTCGGCCGCTACCCGCGCGACAGCGCGCCGGCGGTGCACCTGCAGATCGAGGCGATGAAAGTCGGGCAGCTCGAGGCCGCGCGCCATGTCGCCGATCCCGACCACCTGGACCTGGGCGTCGACGAACTGCTCGACTCCGCCCGTCTTGCTGCGCACGCCGCCGCCATCGATCCCGACCGCGCGGCGCGACCCACGGCCGGAACGCACCCGCCCTCGGGCACGGTCTACCTCGCAGCGGGCGATGCCGAAGGCATGCTGGTGTCGTTCATCCAGTCCAATTGCATGGGCTTCGGCTCCGGTATCGTCGTGCCGGGCACCGGGATCAGCCTGCACAACCGGGGTTGCGGGTTCAGCCTGCAGGCGGGTCACCCGAACCGGGTGGCCGGCGCCCGCCGACCGTTTCACACCCTCATGCCGGCGTTGGCGACCCGCGACGGACAGGCGCTGCTGGCCTTCGGGGTCATGGGCGGGCACATGCAGCCCCAGGGCCAGCTGCAGCTGCTGGTGCGAGTGCTCGATCACGGCCAGAATCCGCAGGCCGCCTCGGACGCGCCCCGCTGGCACATCGATCCGGCGGCCGGCGTCACCCTGGAAACGGGCGCGCCGACGGCGTTGTGGAACGGCCTGGCGCAGCGCGGTCACCGCTTCGCGGGTGCGCACGCGCTCGCACCCGGTCTGTTCGGCGGTGCCCAGCTGGTACAGCGCCTCGACGACGGCGGTTACTGCGCGGCCTCCGATCACCGCAAGGACGGCCAGGCGGTCGGCTTCTGAGGGCTGGCGCAGGCGCGCGGGCCGTCTATTGAACATTTCACCCGCTTGGGTCACCATCGGCGGCACTGCGCGCCGGGCGACGCCGCCTGTGCGCGCGCCTTGCGTGCGCAATACCCGAATAATCAGCCACGTACTTCCAGGAGGATCGTCATGAATCGACTGACCCGTGCGCTTGCCGGCCTTGCGGCCGCCGCCGTGCTCGCTCTCGGCGCCCCCGCCCAGGCCGCCACCCCGAAGAACACTTTCGTGATCGCCAAGGATATCGCCGACATCATCACGATGGACCCGGCCGAGGTGTTCGAGCTGACCACCGGCGAGATCATCGCCAACCTCTACGACCGGATCATGATGTTCGAGCCCGAGAACCTGACCAAGCTGGT
This sequence comes from Gammaproteobacteria bacterium, assembly GCA_041623575.1. Lineage (GTDB taxonomy): Bacteria > Pseudomonadota > Gammaproteobacteria > JAHELT01 > JAHELT01 > JAHELT01. The sequence goes on along the minus strand of JBFJWO010000114.1, from coordinate 1,337 downwards.
CGGCGGAGTGGCCGAGAGCTGGGAGATCAGCGCCGACGGCAAGACCATCACCTTCAGGATCCGCCCGGGGTTGAAGTTCCACTCCGGCAACCCGGTGCGCCCCGAGGACGTCGAGTTCTCGCTCGAGCGCGTCGTCAGGCTCAACAAGACCCCGGCGTTCATCATCACCCAGTTCGGCTGGAACGCGGACAACGTCGACGGGCTGATCCGCACGCTCGACGACTCGCGCGTCAGCGTCACCATCACCGAGCAGTTCTCGCCCGGCCTGGTGCTCAACGCGCTCTCGGCAGGGATCGCCTCGGTGGTCGATCAGAAACTGGTGATGGCGAACGAGAAGGACGGCGACCTCGGCTACGAGTGGCTGAAGTCGAACAGCGCCGGCTCCGGCGCCTTCAGCCTGAGGAGCTGGAAGGCCAACGAGACGGTGGTGATGCAGAGCAACCCGGACTATCGCCACGGCGCACCCGCGATGGAGCGCGTGATCCTGCGCCACGTTCCCGAGCCTTCCGCGCAGCGGCTGCTGCTCGAGAAGGGCGACGTCGACATGGCCCGCAACCTGACGCCGGACCAGGTCAAGGGCGTGATGGGCAACCCGGACGTCGCCGTCGACGGTCACCCCAAGGGCACCGTGGTGTACATGGCCGCCAACGCTTCGCACCCGGTGCTCGGTAAGCCCGAGGTGGTGCAGGCGTTGCGCTACCTCGCCGACTACCGCGGCATGGCGGACTCCTTTCTCGCCGGGCAGTTCGTCGTGCACCAGGCGTTCTGGCCGGGCGGCTTGTGGGGTGCCTACACCGAGACCCCGTACTCGCTCGACGTCGCGCGCGCCAAGCAACTGCTGGCCGAGGCCGGCCTGGCGGACGGCTTCGAGGTGCGGATCGACACGCTCACCAACTCGCCGTTCCCGGAGATCGCCCAGTCCATCCAGGCGACGCTCGCCGACGCCGGCATCAAGGCGCAGATCGTCACCCAGGAAGGCAAGACGCTGTGGCCCAAGTACCGCGCGCGCAAACACGAGTTGATCCTGGCGCGCTGGTCGCCCGACTACGTGGATCCGCATTCCAACGCCGATGCCTTCGCCCACAATCCGGATAACCGCCTGGAGGCCAAGCTCACCGGTGTGCTGGCGTGGCGCAACGCCTGGGCCAAGGACGACATCAACACGCTGGCGGTCGCGGCGCGCAACGAACTCGACCTCGCCAAGCGCGAGGCGCTCTACATCGACCTGCAGAAGCGCCTGCAGCGCGAGGGGCCGTACGTCATCCTGTTCCAGCAGAACGAGCAGACCGCACGGCGCACCAACGTGCAAGGGTTCGTCTCCGGGTCCAACTTCGACC
>JBFJWO010000113.1:0-11554 GCA_041623575.1 Gammaproteobacteria bacterium | reverse complement strand
GGTCGACACCTACGTCGATTCGAGCTTCGTCAACTGAGCGTGCCGGCGACGACCTGAGCAGTGCGGGGCGGCCGTCCCGCGGCGCCTCGCGCGGCTGCGCCGTATGGACCTGCACCTGCACAACATCGGCCACCACTACGGCGCCACGGAGGTGCTGCGCGACATCGACCTGCGCATCGAGGCCGGGCAGATCGTCTGCATCATCGGCCCTTCGGGGTGCGGCAAGTCCACCCTGTTGCGATTCGTCGGCGGCCTCGAGCGCCCCGAGCGCGGCGAGGTGTTGCAGATCGGCGATCCGCCCGCCGACAGCCTCAACCCGCTCACCTACATCTTCCAGGATTTCGCCCTGCTGCCGTGGCGCACCGCGGCGGGCAACGTGTCACTGGTGCTGGAGGATCACGACATCCGCGGCGCCGATGCGCGCGCCATCGTGGACGACGTGCTGGCGCGGACCAAGCTCAGCGACTTTCGCGACGCGCTGCCCCGGCAATTGTCGGGCGGCATGAAACAACGCGTGGCCATCGCCCGCGCGCTGGCGGTGCGCCCGGCGTGCCTGCTGATGGACGAACCGCTCTCGGCGCTCGACAGCCAGACCCGCGAGTTGCTGATGGAAGACCTGCTGGACCTGTGGCTGCGCGAGGGCTTCACGGCCTGTTACGTGACCCACAACCTCGCCGAGGCGGTACGCCTCGGGCACAAGGTGGTGGTGCTCTCACGTCGCCCCGGGCGTATCCGGGAGGTCGTCGATCTCGACATCCCGCTCGACGAACGCAAGCACCGGGCGCCGGCGCTGGAGGTACACCAGCGCCACCTTTGGGAACTGATGCGCGAGGAAGCGCTGGCCGCCGACCAGGAACTCACCGATGTCTGATACCCCGCACGCGCGCCCGGTCGAGTATCGCGGCGGCGGATTCTCCCCCCGGCCGGTGGGCCTGGTCGGGCCGCTGGTGTTCGCGCTGGTCATCGGCGCCTGGGAACTCGGCTCACGGGCCGGGTGGATCAGCCCGATCGTTCTGCCGTCGCCCTCCGAGGCGTTCGACGCGTTCGCCAACCTGGTCACCAGCGGCCAGCTGTGGCTGCATCTCGGCGCCTCGCTGCAGCGCCTGGTGCAGGGCTGGGTCTACGGCACGCTGCTCGGGCTCGCGTTCGGTTTCGCCGCCGGGCTGTTCTCGCTCGCACGGGCCGGCGTGGTGCCGCTGGTGGCGGCAATATTCCCGATCCCCAAGATCGCCCTGCTGCCGCTGTTCATCATCTGGTTCGGTATCGGCGAGGAATCCAAGGTCGCCACCATCCTGTTCGGCACCTTCTTCCCGACCGTCATCTCGGTCTACGGTGGCGTCGACAACGTCGATCGCGGCCTGATCCGGATGGGGCAGTCGTTCGGGCTCAGCTGGTTCTCGATCGTGCGCAAGATCGTGCTGCCGGGCGCCATGCCGGCGATCCTGTCCGGGTTCCGGATCTCGACCTCCATCGCCATCATCCTGCTGGTGGCCGCCGAGATGATCGGCGCCGAGTACGGGGTCGGCGCCTACGTGCTGCTGGCCGGCAACCTGATGGCCACCGATCAGCTGATCGCCGGGGTCGCCATCCTGTCGCTGATGGGCCTGACGGTGAGCGCGATCCTGGGGCGGGTGGAAAGGTGGGTCCTGCGTTGGCGCTGAAAGAACGGGCGTACGACGTGGCGGTGGCCGGCGGCGGCAGCGCGGGGGTCGGTGCGGCCGTCGCTGCCGCCCGCACCGGAGCGCGCACGCTGCTGATCGACGCGGGCGGTTGCCTCGGGGGCGCGTCCACCAAGCGCAACGTCGTCACCTACTGCGGGCTCTACACCCTCGCCGACCCGCCGCGCCAGGCGGTGTTCGGCGTCGCCGAATCGGTACTCGACCGGTTGCGCCGGCGCGGTGCGGTTACGCCGCCGCAGCGTTTTCGCGGCGTGTTCGTGGTGTTCGACCCCGAAGCGGTGAAGATCGTGCTGGACGAGGTCTGCGCCGAGGCCGGCGTCGAGGTGCTGCTGCACAGCACCCTGGTTGGCGCCGAACGCGCGGGCGAGCGTATCGGTGCGATCGAACTGCACGGCCACGGCGGGCGCCAGCTTGTGCGCGCCGGCGCCTACGTCGACGCCACCGGCGACGGCAACCTGGCGGCCCTGGCCGGTGCCGCCACGCGTTACGGCAACGCCGGCCGGGTGAACCTCGGCTCGCTCGGCACACGCTTCGGCGGCATCGCGCCGCAGGTCGAGGTCAGCGCCGAGCGTATTGCACAGGCCGTGGCCCGGCTGCGCGCCGACGGTGTCGGTCCGTTCACCAAGGATCGCAGCGTCGTGGTGCGCCTGCCGATCAGCGGCGACCTCACGCTGTACGTGGCGAGCGCCGACTATGACCCGCGCGACGCGCGCAGCCTGAGCCGCGCCGAAGCCGACGGCCGGCGCCAGGCGCACGCCTACCTGCAGGCCCTGCGAACGCTGGAGGGTTGCGAGAACGCCTACCTGGTCGCCACCGGCCCGGAGTTCGGCACCCGCGAGAGCCGCCACCTCGAATGCGCCGGGCGCCTGACCTGGGAGGATATCGAGCAGCGGCGGCCTTTCGACGACGGCATCGCGCTCGGCGCCTGGGGCGCGGAGTGGCACGAGCGCGGGACCTTCCAGAGCACTTTCGACTACCCGCCCGGGCGCGACGCCTACCCGATCCCGCTCGCCTGCCTGGTCAGCCGCGACACCCGCAACCTGTTCGCGGCCGGGCGCACGGCCGACGCCGACCGCAAGGCCGGCGCCGCCATCCGGGTGATGGGCACGGCGTTCGCGACCGGACAGGCAGCAGGTGTCGCCGCGGCGCAGGTCGCCGACGGCGGGACGCTCGAACCCCTCGCCGTGCAGCAGGTCCTGCGAGCACAGGGGGCAATGCTCGATCCGGGCGAAGCACGCCCCTTCGCGGGCGCCGGTTGACACTCGGGTGCGGGCGCACGGATGATCGCGCCAGCGCCCACTACCGCGAAACACGCGATGCTGGACCTCGAGGGCTATCAACGCGACGGCATCGTGTTCCCGGCCGGGCGCATCGACGTGTCCGGCTTCGCCGACGGCTATGCCCGCTTCCAACGCGACTCGATCCGCCTGCGCGGGCGCGAGACCTGGCTCAAGCCCCACCTGGCGAGCGCCTGGCTGGACGCGGTCGTGCGCCTGCCGGCGATCGTCGACCCGCTCGAGGCGATCCTCGGCCCCGACATCGTGTTGTGGGAGTCGGACTGGAGCGTCAAGCGCGCCGGGACCGGCGACTACGTGCCCTGGCACCAGGACTCGCCCTACTGGAACCTGTCCACCGACGAGGTGGTGAGCGTGTGGGTGGCGGTCAGCGACGTGAGCACGGCCAACGGCGCCATGGAAGTCGTCCCCGGCAGTCACCGCGGCGGGCGCATCGGGCACCTCAGCGTCGACGGCGACCCCCACCGGGCCTATGCCGAAGGCAAACGCACGACCGACGACGATTGCCTGTTTCCTTACAGCCACGAGCTGGGCGACGCCGATCTCGGCCCCGCGCTCGCGGTGGAGCTGGCCGCCGGCGAGTTCTCCGTGCACGACGTGAACCTCGTGCACGGCGGCGGCCCCAACCGCTCTGCGCAGGACCGCATCGCCTTCGCCATGCGCTTTATCTCCGCCGATACGCGCTGCCTGAGCGGTGTCGACTCGGTGACGGCCATCCGCGGCGAGTGCGAGCGCGACTACTACGAACTGGAACCGCGCGCGGACGGTGAGTTCACGCCGCGGGGGCTCGCCGCGCTCGAGCGCGCCCTGCAGTTCCCGAGCGGCTTCGGCGAGGCGAAGCGAAAGCGCTGATGACAGCCGGCGCCGGCCGAGGCGCGGTGCATCGCAGACAAAGCGAGAACCCCGATGGACCAGCAGCAACTAGTGGACCAGGCACGACGTATCGCGCAGGCGCGCGCCACCGGGGCCATGGGTTTCGACGAGCGAACCGCCCTGCTCGAGAGCGTGATGATGGAGTTGCTGGACACCCAGATCATGGTGCCGACGATCGGCCGTGTGACCTCGCTCGCGAGCGGCGGCCTGGGCCGCGCGCCCGGGCGCTGGCAGATGGGCGACGACCCCCGTTTGCCGCCCATGCCGGACAGGCCTACCCTGGCGGACTTCTTCGAGCGCCGGCTGCTGCTGGACGCGCGCGGCGGCAACCACCTGCTGCAGAGCGCGGCCCTGGCGCAGGACAACGGCCTGCCCGGGAAGCTGGTGCTCGCCTGCCTGGTGCACGACATCGCGGTGGTCGGCCTCATCCGTACCGACCACGGTCACTGGGGGGCACAGCTGGTCGCGCCCTACGTCGACGAAGAGGTCGCCTGGGCGATCCGCCATCACCAGGCGCTCAAGTTCCGGCCCGACCCGGAACTGGGCTACGAATACCCGGCCAGCTACCTCGAGGCGTTCGGTGCCGACTACGACCCGCCGGACTACATCAAGCGGGAGTGGGACTACTGCCGCGGGCACCGCTGGTACGGGTCCGCAATGCAGATCTGCCTCAACGACCTCTATGCCTTCGACCCTGAAAAGCGCGTCGCCCTGGCACGTTTCGAGGACGTCATCGGCCGCCACTTCCGACAACCGCCCGAGGGCCTGGGCTTCGACGCGAGCCCGGTCGCGCACATGTGGCGCACGCTGATCTGGCCGAACAACTTCCTTTAGCCGCCCCCGACCTGAGCCCTCCTTCGCTCGACCTCACGGCAGCACACGGTGCTCCCGGGTCGCACTCGAGCCGGGCACACATACAATAACGTTTCGAGATTGTCGTTACTAGTAATTGATAATATTCAGGTTTTACTAGACACAAGTGTCGCCCGCAGGAGTCGACGAGCAGCGCCCGCCCGCGTGCTCCCGTGGCGCCTCACTTTCCGGCCGCGTCCAGCGCCTCGCAGGCTGCGGCGAAAGGCGCAACGGGTGGGCGATACAACCCGGCGCCCAGTCCGCCGTCGACGCCGGCCTTGTCGACGATGCCCAGCTCCACGACCGGGGTCACGCCGCTCGCGACCACGGCGTGAGCGGAAAGGCCCACCCGCGCCCCCGACTTCGGCAGCCTCGGGTGCACGCTCATCAGCAACCGGCCCGCGAGTGCGTGCATGTCGGGGAAGTTGAACCCCTCGTGAAACGCCTGCATGTCGGGGCAATAGGCCTGTGCCATCGCACCCAGCCCGAACGCCTCCACCAGCGCGCTGTCGCCGTACGCACCCACGCAGGTCTCGGGCGTGTGCGGTTCACGCAGGCGGCCGCGAGGCGGCGAGGCGGGCGTGGTGAACCAGCGGCCCGGCAGGCCGCTTACCTGCAGCCCGAAGTGCTCACCGTTGCCGCCGAACGCGGTGACGATGCCGCTGCCGGCGACCCCGGCCGCCGCCCCGAGCACGCAACGCGCCGCGGCCATCCAGAAATTGAGGTGGAAGATCGGCCACTCGGCGATGAAGGCCTCCACCGGGGACCCGGCGAACCCCGCCCCGAGGCGTTCGCGCAACACCGCCAGCAGGGTCGCGTGGGCGGCAACGTGACGCAGGTGCAGGTCGTCGCCCCGGGTCAGTGCCTCGTCCACGATCGGCAGCCACGGCACGGGGTCGGCCGCCGCCGGCGCGATAGCCCGCGCCACGTTCTCGTTGAGAAAGCGGATCAACGCCAGCGCCTCGGGACTCTTGCGCCCGTAGCGTGGCGCGGCGCCGCCGCCGGTCCCGCCACCGTTCAACGGCGCAAACGCCCGCCGCGCCGACCCCTCGAGGTCGCTCAGTTCCAGCAGCTGCATGGAGGGCGAGACGACAGCCGCCATGGGCGTGGCCACGTCGCGGTCCTGCGCCGGCTCGAAGCGCACGGCCCCCGAGGCGAGCAACGCCTCGGCCTCATCGAAATCCGCCGCCCAACCCTCGAACACGCAGGCCACGGCCGCCGAGTTGAGGGTCGGCCTGACGAGCGCGTGGGGCGGGCGTGCCGGCGGCCCGCAATGCAGCAGGGTGCGGGATTCGAGTCCGAGCGCGTCGGCCGCGCTCGACACGCCGGTCCAGGCCGGCTCGGCGGCCAGCAGTCGTTCGATCGAAGTCGCGTCGCGATCGGTATCCGCCATCGACTCGTTCCTCCCGAGGATTGGCGGCGGAAACGAGCCGCCGCTTCTCTGTGCACCGGGCGCCCGGCGGGCTTCACCAGGCGATCAACGCCCGCAGCGCGTAGGCCAGCAACGCCACACACCCCACGCCCGCCGCCCACAGGGCGGCGAACCACAATACTCTTCGCCACAGCGTGCTCAGCGCACGGCCTCAGTGGTAGTGATCGCCGGGTCGCACCTTGCCGCGAAAGACCCAGTACGAGTAGCCGGTGTAGGCGAGAATAACCGGCAGCAGCACCAGCGCGCCGACCAGCAGGAAGGCGAGGCTGGCATCGGGCGCCGCGGCCTCCCAGAGGGTCACGTCGGGCGGGATCGCGTGTGGAAACAGGCTGATGCCGAGACCCGCGTAAGCCAGCACGAACAGCAGCAGCGACAGCAGGAAGGGCTGTACCTCGGCGCGCCGGGCGATCGCTCGGTAGAGCGCGAACGCGGTCGCGGCCACCAGCAACGGCACCGGCGACAGCAGCGCGATGTTCGGCCAGGAGAACCAGCGCTCGGCGATCGCCTCGTTCAGCAGCGGCGTCCACACGCTGACGATCCCGATCGCTGCCAGCACCGTGGCGCCGAGCGGCGTCAGCAGGCCGAACAGCCGCGCCTGCAGCGGACCGTCGGTCTTCATCACCAGCCACGCGGCGCCGAGCAGCGCGTAGCCGGCGAGCAGCGCAGCACCGGTGAACAGGCTGAACGGCGTCAGCCAGTCGAACCAGCCGCCGGCGTAGTTTCGCCCGGCCATCCGTATCCCCTGCAGGTAGGCGCCCAGCACGATGCCCTGGCAGAAGGTCGCCGCCACCGAACCGCCGCAGAAAGCGAGGTCCCACCAGCGCTTGTGCGCCGGGTCCTTGAAGCGGAACTCGAACGCGACACCGCGAAACACCAGCGCCAGCAGCATCACGATCAACGGCGCGTAGAGCGCGGTCAGCACCACCGAGTAGGCCAGCGGGAACACGGCCATCAGCCCGCCGCCGCCCAGCACCAGCCAGGTCTCGTTGCCGTCCCACACCGGGGCGACCGTGTTGACCATCACGTCGCGGTCGCCCTCCTCGCGCAACACCGGGAACAGGATGCCGATGCCGAGATCGAAGCCGTCCATCACCACGTACATCAGCACGGCGAAGGCGATCAGCCCGCCCCAGACCAGTGCGAGGTCGAACGTCATCGTGATTGTTCCCCGCGGGCCAGCGCGGCGAGCGGCGAAACGCCGGCGGCGCGCGACATCTCCCCGATCGCCGGTCCTTGCTCGCCGATCTCCGGCGCGCGACGCATGAGCCTGATCAGGTAGTAGAAGCCCGCGCCGAACACCAGCGTGTAGACGACGACGAAGCCGAGCAGCGAGGCCGCAACCACGGGCGTGTCGACCGGCGAGACGCCGTCGCGGGTGCGCAGCAGGCCGTACACCAGCCACGGCTGGCGCCCGACTTCGGTGGTGATCCAGCCGGCCAGCACCGCCACGAACCCCGACGGCCCGAGCCACACCGCCGCGCGCAGGAACCAGCGACGCTGGTACAGGGCGTCGCCGCGGCGCAGCCACAGCCCGGCCAGCCCGAGGGCGGCCATCAGCAACCCGATCGCCACCATCAGCCGGAAGCTCCAGAAGATCAACGTGGCATTGGGGCGCTCGTCTTTCGGCCACGCCTTGAGGCCCTGCAACTCTCCCTGGCGATCATGGGTCAGGATCAGGCTGGCGAGTCCCGGGATCGCGAGTTCGTAGTGGTTCTTCTCGGCGTCCATGTCGGGAACGGCGAACAGCACCAGCGGCGCCTCGCGCCGGGTCTCCCAGTGCCCTTCCATCGCCGCCACCTTGGCGGGTTGGTACTCGAGCGTGTTGAGCCCGTGCAGGTCCCCGGCCAGGATCTGCAGCGGCGCCACCAGCGCCGCCATCCACATCGCCATGGAGAACATGACCCGCACGGCGGGGCTGCTGCGCCGCCCGAGCAGGTGCCAGGCGCCCACGGCGCCGACGACGAAGGCGGTGGTGAGATAGGCGGCCAGCACCATGTGCACGAGCCGGTACGGGAAGGAGGGATTGAAAATGATCGCCCACCAGTCCTCGGGCACGAACTGCCCGTCGACGATCGCGTGCCCGGCCGGGGTGTGCATCCAGCTGTTGGCGGACAGGATCCAGAAGGCCGAGAACAGCGTCCCCACCGCCACCATCAGGGTCGCGGTGAAATGCAGGCTGCGCCCGACCCGGTCCATGCCGAAGAGCATCACGCCGAGGAAACCCGCTTCGAGAAAGAACGCGCTCAGCACCTCGTAGCCCATCAACGGCCCGAGCACCGGCCCGGTGGCGTCGGCGAACGGCCCCCAGTTGGTGCCGAACTGGTAACTCAGCACGACCCCCGAGACCACGCCCATGCCGAACGACAGCGCGAAGATCTTGAGCCAGTACTTGAACAGTTGCAGGTAGACTTCGTCGCCTCGCCACAGCCACAACGCTTCGAGCACCGCGAGGTAGCTGGCCAGGCCGATGGTGAACGCCGGCAGCACTATGTGAAAGGACACCGTGAAGGCGAACTGCAGGCGCGACAGCAACAGGGCGTCGAGTTCCATCGACGGGCCGGGTCCGGACAGTGGATACGCGCACTATCATCGGCGGCGTGACCGGCGAAGGTCAAGCGCGCGGGTCGCGCTCCGTCACCTCAGCCGCCGCCCGGCGACTCGCCACGCGCGAGTCGTCTCGCCAGTTCGTTGTGTCGTCGGATCACCGGCGCCGTGTCCAGCGTGGTCAGGCGTCCTTCTTCGACGACCACGCGCCCGTCGATAACCGCCCAGGACACGTTCGCCGGCGCGCACAGCACCACCGCCGCGACCGGGTCGTGATGCGCGCCGGCGAACGCGAGCGACGCCAGGTCGAAGGCGACGAAATCGGCCGCCATGCCCGGCGCGAGGTGTCCGATGTCGTCACGCCCGAGCACACGTGCGCCGCCGCGCGTCGCCAGTTCGAGCGCCCCGCGGGCACTCAACGCCGCCGGGCCGAAGGCCGCGCGCTGCAGCAACAGGGCCTGGCGCGATTCGCCGAGCAGGTGGCCGCCGTCGTTGGAGGCGCTGCCGTCGACGCCGAGCGCCACCGGCACGCCCCGCTCGAGCATGGCGCGCACCGGCGCGATGCCCGAGCCCAGGCGCATGTTGGAACTCGGGCAGTGGGCCACGCCGGTCCGCGTGCGCGCGAACAACTCGATGCCCGCGCGGTCGAGTCGCACACAGTGCGCGTGCCACACCGACTCGCCGACCCAGCCCAGCTCCTCGGCGTACTGTGCCGGCGTCAGCCCGAAACGTTCGCGGCTGTACTCGACGTCCCGGGTGTTCTCCGCAAGGTGCGTGTGCAGGCCTACGCCGTAGGCGCCGGCGAGCTCCGCGCAGTCGCGCATCAGTCCCCGGCTCACGGAGAACGGCGAGCACGGCGCGACGGCGATCCGCAGCATGGCGTAGCGGCGCGGGTCGTGGTAGCTCTCGATCAGCCGGCGCGTGTCGGCCAGGATGTGCGCTTCGCGCTCGACGAGGCGGTCGGGCGGCAGGCCGCCGTCGCTCTCGCCCACGCTCATGCTGCCGCGGCAGGCGTGGAAACGCATGCCGATCTCCGCCGCCGCCTCGATCGAATCGTCCAGCCGGCAACCGGGCGGGTAGACGTACAGGTGATCGCTCGAAGTGGTGCAGCCGGAGTGGATCAGTTCGGCCATCGCGGTGAGCGTCGAGACGCGGATCATCTCGGGTGTGAGCCCCGCCCAGATCGGGTACAGGGCCTCGAGCCAGCCGAAGACCTCGACGTCCTGCGCGGCCGCGACCGCGCGGGTCAGGCTCTGGTACATGTGGTGATGGGTGTTGATCAGGCCCGGCAGGACCACGTGCCCGCGCAGGTCCAGCACCCGGTCCGCCGCGCCGGGTAACTCGTCGCTGGCGCCGACCTGCTCGATCACGTTGTCGCGGATGTACAGGCCGCCGCCCGGGATCTCCCGACGCGCGTCGTCGAAGGTCGCGAGGACCTCGGCGTTCCTGACCAGCAGTGTGCTCATGCCAGTTCCACCTCTCGATGCGCCCCGGGCCGACGATCGACGGTTCGCCTCTCGTTCACTGGCTCGCGAACCAAAGGTACAGGGAACCACCTCGCAATCGAAACCGGCGCCGCGGCAAGCCCGGGCGGTGCACGCCGCTCCCGCGATCGCGCGCGCGAAGGGAGCAGACCGCGCGTGCGCCTGGTCGCGCTCCGCCACCTGCACCGCGACCCGGCGGCGCACGAGTTCGCCGGCGGCCGCGTACGACCGGTGGTCGTTGGTGTACAGCCCGACCTCGACCACGCGTTGTTCCGCCACGCTCGGCACCAGTCGCTCGCGGGCAGCGTAGAGTCGCTTGACCTCGACGCCGTCGACGTACAGGTGCGCGTGGTCTGCCTCGACCACGCCGTCGGCGTGTTCGGGCGCGAAGCGGGAATTGCGGGTCGCGAGTGGCAGCACGAAGACACCGGGTGCCTCGGTGCGCACGCTCAGTTCGAGCCCGGGTGTTCGGCATGGCCGCCGTGATCGCCGTGGCCGGCGTGATCGGCAGGGCCGGGCGCAGCGCGCCCATCGCCTGTGCGCGCGCCGGCGGCGTCCGCCCCGAGCACCGGGACGTCCACCGTCAACGGGGCGGCGTTGGCGAAGGAGAAGGTCAGCGCAAAGCTGCTGCCCTCGCTCAACGGCTGTTTCAGCCCGATCAGCATCACGTGCAGTCCGCCCGGCCGCAGACGCACTTGCTGCCCCGGCGGCAGATCGAGGGCGGGCACGCGGCGCATCGACACGACATCGCCCTGCACCACGTGCGTGTGCAACTCCGCGCGCCGGGCGACGGGGGTCGATGCGCCGAGCAACTGCTCCGGCGACTGGCCGCGGTTGACGAACACCGCGTAGGCCGCGCCGTTGCCCGACACGGGCGGCACGGCGCGCGACCAAGCCGCGGTGACCTCGACCGCCGCCAGCGCGGGGCCGCCGGCCAGCCAGAGCAATCCCGCTGCGACAGCCCGTCTCCGATGCCCTTGCATAGCAGCTTCCTCACCCCGCGCCCACTCGGGTGCCGATCCGCCCGACGCCGCTCGAGACGGGCGGCCCGTGACTCACGCCGGCGCTGTGCGGGTGTCGATCGCGCGATACGACCGCCCGGGCGCTCTCACCAGACGGCGCCTACTTGCGTTTGGGCATGTAGAGGTCGGTGATGGTGCCCTCGAACGCCTCGGCCGCGAACGCGACCGTCTCCGAGAGCGTCGGGTGCGGGTGCACCGTCAGCCCGACGTCGGCGGCATCGGCCCCCATCTCGATCGCGAGCGCCACTTCCGCGATCAGGTCGCCCGCGTTGGGCCCGACGATCGCCGCGCCGATCACCCGTTCGCTCTCCTCGTCGAACAGCAGCTTGGTCATGCCCTCGTCGCGACCGAGCGAGAGCGAGCGTCCGCTCGC
>JBFJWO010000112.1:0-11567 GCA_041623575.1 Gammaproteobacteria bacterium | reverse complement strand
TCGGCCTCGATCTCCTGGGCCACGGCCTGGTCGAAACGCGCCTGCGCCTCCTTGACGTCGGTGATGGCGATCAGGCCCACCTCGAATCGCCGCTGCGCCTGTTCCAGTTGACGGTCGATGGCGTCTCTCTCGGCCCTCGCGAAAGTCAGGTTGTCGCGCGCGGCGAGGATGTCGAAATAGCGTTCGGCCACGTTCAGGATCAGGTCCTGGGTCGCGGCGTCGAACTCGGCCTGCGCCTGGGCGACGCTTGCGTCCACCTGCTCGAGGGTCTCGAGCAGGTCGCGGCGGTAGAGGCTCTGGGTCAACGACAGCGACACGGTGCTCTGGGTGTATTCGTTGTCGAAGCTGCTGCCGGCCTCGGGGTTGTTGTCGATATAGGTCGCGCTCGCGCCGAGGTCCACCTGCGGGCGCAACCGGGCGCGGGCGATGGGATCGGCCGCCAGGCGGGCACGCAGCGTCGCTTCTGCCGCGCGGTAGTCGGCATCGTTCAGTTTCGCGAGTTCGTAGATCTCGATCAGGTTCTCCGCGCGCACCGGGGCGCTCGCCGCCAGCGCCCCGGCCAGCGTCAGCCCGGCGAGGAGGACGACCCACGTGCGTACCCGGGCGGGCGCAAGCGGGGCGGTGAGATTGCGCGCCGGGCGTTCGCTTGCCGATGAGCCGCTGGTGCGTTCTGCCACTGTCATTGCTCGCTGGTCTCCGGATCAGAATTCAAATGCCGGGGCGGTCGCCGCGTTGACCAGCGGCGGCAGTTCCGTTTCGAACAGGCTTTCGCGCACCCAGTCCCGCTCGCCGCTGCGGCGCAACAGCACCGCCTCCATGATCGGCTGCGACGGCGTGCCGCAGATCGCGAACAGCCGCCCGCCCGGTGCCAGGGCGTCGCAAAACGCCCGGGCGATTTCCGGTACCGAGCCGGTAATGGCGATCACATCGTAGCGCCGGTCGGCGGGCCAGCCTTGTGCTGCATCACCCGTGAGCAGCGCGGCATTGTCCACGCCGTGCGCGGCGAGGCGCTCGCCCGCCGTCTGCGAGAGGTCGGGATGGATCTCCACGCTGTCCACGGCGCCGGCCAGTGCGGCGAGGCAGGCGGTGACGTAACCCGAGCCGGTGCCGATCTCGAGCACCCGCTCGTCGGGCTGTGCCTGCAGCGCCTGGAGCATGCGCGCCTCGACGTTGGGGTTCATCATCACTTCGCCGTGACCCAACGGGATACGCGTGTCGCAATAGGCCAGTGAACGGAACTGCGGCGCCACGAACTCGTGACGCGGCAGGCGCTCGAGCGTCTCGAGCAGGCGCGTGTCGAGCACCTCCCAGGGGCGGATCTGCTGCTCGATCATGTTGTGACGGGCGCGTTCGAAATCCACGGTGGTCCTCAGCTGGGGGAAGGAGGTGCCGGGCGGCCCGGCCGGGCGCAGGCGAGCGTCTGGCGATAACTTACCGCCTGGCCCCCGGGGCTGGCAAGCGCGGTGTGCCGCAGGCCGGAACCCCGTTGCGGGTGGCGGCGCAGCGGCCGGGAGCGGCGGCGCGCGCGGGCGCCGCTAGGCGCCGAGCAGGCGCAGCGGGTCGTTCGGGTCCACGCCGTCCATGAACGGCTTGCGCCGCTCGTGGTGGGTGAGCTGATAGACCAGCCCCAGCCAGTTGTTGAACAACGCCTTGCCGGTGTCCGTCCAGGTGTTGTCGAGCAGCGGCTCGATCTCGGCCTCCGGCAGCAGCGGCAGGTGCTCGGGCGCGGCGCCGGGAGCCGCCATCGCTCGCTGCAGGCGCCGGCGGTAGTCCTCGAGAACGGCTTCGGCGTCGCTGCTGAAATAGTGCTCCGGGAAGCGCGGGTAGTCGTCGCGCTGCCCGGCGAGGAAGCGCCCGATCTCGCGTTTGAACTCCTTGAACAGGCTGTTGCGGTCGTACTCCGGGTGTCCCTGGAAATAGACGTTGCGGAACCGGTCGGCGCTCACCGCGAGGTACACACCCGCCTCCTCACCGCACACCAGCACGTGCGTGCCGGCGGATTCGAACGCCTCCGGGGGCATGTCGTAGACGTGCGAGTGGGGTCCGTCGAAGCGCGTGTTGACGTTGGCCACCAGCGGGTGGCGGTCGTCGGTGACGCGGTGCTCGTAAACGCCCCAGCGCTTGTGCGGCAATTTCACCCGGTGGGTGTCGTGATAGCGCGCGAGCGCGGCGTGAGTGGCGAGACAGGAGTAGACCGTCGAGCACACCGACTCGCGCGCCCAGTCCATCACCTCGGCCAGCGGTGCCCAGAACGGCTCGTCCTCGAGTCGCGGCGAGGCCGGGTTGGCGCCGGTGATGATCAGGGCGTCCAGGCCGTCGGCGCGCACCTGCTCGAAGCTTTCGTAGTAGGCCTCGACGTGGGCTTTCGCCGCCCCGGCCCGCGGCACGCCACGAATATCGAAGGGGTGCACGTAGAACTGGGCGATGCGGTTGCAGGAGCCGATCAGGCGCAGAAACTGGCGCTCGGTGGCCTGCAACGCGGCGTCGGGCATGATGTTCAGCAGCCCGATGTGCAGCTCGCGGATGTCCTGGTGGCGGGCCCGCTCGGCGCTCAGCACTTCCTGCCCGGCGTCGCGCAGGCGCTCGAAGGTCGGCAGGCCCGAGCTCGCGACCAGCGGCATGGCTAGCGCCCGCCCGGGGCTTGGGTGGTGCCGCTCACAGCGCGCTCTCCAGCAGGGCGAGGACGTCGCGTTCGTCGCGCACGTCGGCGATGTCCCGGGCCTCGATGGTTATCCCGTGCCGGCTTGCCAGCGCCTCGTACAAGGGGCGGCGGTGCGCCACCAGGCGCGGGAAGATCCAGCGCACCAGGTGGTCGGGCTCGATGTCGTCGGTGCCGCCGAGCCCCTGCTCGCGCAGGTACAGGGCGAGCTGCGCGTCCAGGAACGATTCCTGGTAGTACAGCGGTTTGGGATAGCGGATCTGGCGCTCGATGAGTTCCTGCTCCAGTTCCTCTCCCGCCTGTAGATAGACCACCAGCGTGTCCTGCCCCAGGGTCCGGTCCGTCGGCGGGTCGTCGAGTTCGCACACACTGCCGCCGGCGTCGTTCACGAACTGGGTGTAACCGTAGATCTCCTGGGCTTTGACGATGAACTCGTGAACGTCGCGCATCGCGCCGATCTCCGCCTCGCGGTGCAGCCGCTGGCGGCGCTTGAACTCCTCCAGCGGCAGGCCGCCCCGCCGCGGGTCACCGAGCTTGCCGACGAACGAGGACAGCGGCGCCAGGTTGTCGACCGTGATGTTGTTGGCGATATAGATCGAATCGCTGCGCAACAGGTCGCGCAGGAACGGCACCTGCATGGCCTGCTTCTTGATGTTGTCCAGGATCGGTTCGGCGAGGTACTTGGTGCCGATGCGGTAGTCCGCCGAGTAGTGGAACCAGGTCGACCTGGGCAGCTTGCTCGCGAGCGTGGTCTTGCCGACGCCCGACATTCCGAGCAGGGTCAGCGCCTTGTGCTCCCAGGCGCGAAACTCATCGAGGCTCAGCCGCATGCCCGGGCACTCGCCGTCGCTCGTGACGTTCGCGCCGCGCTCAGCTCTGCCACCACTTCGCTCCCCCGCCCAAGCCGCGGCGCAGTGTAATGGAAAACGCGGTGCCGCGGGTGGCCGGGGCGTGCCCCCGGGCGCAGAACGCCGGCGGCGGAACGGGCCCGGACCCGCGGGGCTGCTAGTAGTCGCGGCGCGGCGAGCTGTAGCCGCTGCCGGCGAAGGCGAACGGCGGTACGCGACCGACCAGTTCCTCGATCAGCATCAATTCCACGTCGGTGTGGTTGATGAACGGCGCGGGGCGGATGCGTTGGCCCAGCGGGCCGCCAGCGAGGATGTAGCGCGGCGCGTCGTGGTGCAGGGAAGTGATGGCCTCGCGGCTGGTCGGGTCGTTGCTCGCCTCGAGGTCGGTGACCCCGTAGCAGGTGCACACGTAGCTCTGGTCGGGCTCCGACTCGGCGTAGACGCCGGTGCCGCGAATGCCGATGCTGGCGGTGGTGGTGACGATGCGATGCCGGGTCTTGCCGAACACCGACAGCAGGCGGCCGGTCACCAGGCGCAGGGTGTCGACCACGTTGTTGCCGCTCAGTTGCAGTCGGCTGTTGGCGCGCAGAATGAACGCGTCCTGGCCAACGGCGAATATCAGCCGGCTGTTGCGCCCGGTTTCGAGCAGCGACGAGGAACGCACCTGGGTGTCCAGCGTCGCCTGGGTGCCATCGACCAGCGCCCGGCCCTGGACTTCGTAGATGGACTTGCCGGGGGGCAGTTCGCGCGGCACCTTGCCCGCACCGAGCGCTTCGCGCAGCGTGCCGGCGCCGATGCCGGAGGCAAAGAAACCGGCCGCCAGCGCGCGTACCAGGAAGTCGCGGCGCCGGTTTTCCAGTCGTTCGAGGCGGTCAGGGTTCCAGGGCATAACGATCCTTCGCGATTGGCCGCTCGCGCGGTGAGTTTTGCAGCAATGTAGCACAAGCTGTGCCAGGAACGCGCGCCCTGGCGCTGCCCCGGCACCTCACGGGCGCGCGCCGACGCTGGTCCTGTCCAGCACCCCGGTATGCTGGTAGCGGTCCTGCAGCGTGTACTCGGCGACGGTGAACAACAGCACCAGGAAACCGAATGCCACGGCGAACATGGCGAGCCCCGTCTTGACCCGCCGGGTCAGCTTGGGCAGCACGCCGAAAGTGACCGGGTCCAGCCGGTGGTGCTGCGCCTCGGCGATGACCTGGCGGCAATACTCGCGCACCCAGGGCGGCACTCGAGCGTGAAACATGTAGCCGAGGTAGTGACGCTCGACCCGCGCTTCCTCGCCCGGGCGGCCGAACCAGCGCTCGTAGGCGTTCATGAACACGGTGAACTCGGCGATGTCCAGGTCCGACGACGCCTGGATCACGAGGTAGACGTCGTCGGGGATGTCCTCCTCGCCGAACGCCCTGGGGTGGCGCTGCTGGTAGCGCTTCTTGAAAGTCTCCCAGCGTTCGAGCAGGGGTCGCAACATGGTTCCTGGCACGGGTTCGTCGCAAGGGGGCGTGCCGCTCGATTATAGGCTGGCGCGGGAGGGCCGGCTAATGTCGCCTGCCCGGATGCCGGGCGGGGCGAGCGCCGGGCGCGCGGGCGGCGGGAACGAGCGTCGCCGCGGCTCAGGCAGCTTCCTTCAGCAGCGTGGCCTTGGCGCGGTTGATCTTGGCCGCGAGGTAGGTGGAGCCGCCGCGGTCGGGGTGCAGTTTCTGCATCAGCCGCCGGTGGGCGTCGATCACGTCCGCCCGCGTCGCCCCGTCCTCGAGGCCGAGGATCTCGAGCGCCTCGGAACGGGTCAGGTCGGCATCGCCCGCCGCCGCGCCCGCCCTCCCGCCGCTCGACCCGGCATCCCAGTCGTCGCCGTGGGTGCGCTCGAGGTAGGCGCGCAGCAGCGCCTCGGACTGCTCGTCGCCGGCCAGCTCGGCATGCAATGCGCGCAGTTGCGCGAGCGTCAGTTGCGACAAACGTGCGCCGGCGTGGGCGCCGGCGATCACCTCGCCGTCCATCTCGCCCGAGTCGTGGTCCAGCGTCATGCGCAGAAAACGGGTGTTGACCTGCGAGCGCCGCCCCGGCGCCGGCCCCTGCGCCGAGCGCTGCTGCTGGAACTGCGCGCGCAGCATGTTGAACAGCGGCAGGAATCGCAGCAGCGTCAGCAACCGGCCGGCGAACGGCAGCAGCGAGCCGATCAACGCGAACAGCCAGTGCAGGCGCCCGGTGACGGCGGCCAGGATCAGCAACCCGGCGACCGCCAGCAGCGCGCCGCGCTTCATGTAGCGACGCAGGTCCTCGGGCGTGGGTCGCGCCAGCAACAGCCACACGATCAGCGCCAGCAGTGCGGCGAGCAGCATCAGGCGCACGGGCGATGCTCCAGGGCGCGCCGCTCATCCCGGTCGGCGGCGCGCACGCGGCGCTCAGGCATTGCGCTTGGTGACCTGGTGGGCGAGCTGTTTCACCACGCCGCCCTCGCGATCGCCCAGGTCCTGCAGCGCCCGCCGCCCGCCGGCCGCGTACACCGCCACCGCGCTCAGCAGCGCCTTGAGCTGCTGAGCGCTGCCCGCGTCGAACCGGCAGTAGGCACCGTTGGTGAGCCGCGCCATCTGCTGGAAGGCGGTGGCCGCGACCGGGTCGTGGCCCTCGTGGAAGACGAACAACGGCACCGACAGCAGCCCCAGCTCGCCGGCGAGCGCGCACAGGTCGTCGACGTTTTCCTCCATGCAGTCGCCGACGAAGACCAGCGCATCGATCTTTCGCCGCCGGTGTTCGGCCAGCGCGTGGCGCAGCACCCGGGCGATCTGGGTGTGCCCGCCCAGGCAGTACACGCGGCTCATCAGGCCGATCAGCCCCGCCGAGTCCTGCACCCAGTCGCTGGCGCGGAACTCGCCGAAGCCGCGGTAGTAGCAAAGCTGCAGCGCCAGCCCGCCTAGGGTGGCGGTCTCGCTGAACATCTGGCCCTGGATCTGGCAGGCCGTGTCCCAGGTGGGCTGGCGGCTGGCGGTGGCGTCCATGGCGAAGATCAGCCGCCCGCCGGCGCCGGAGCGCGCCCGCGGGGTGGCGGCGACCTTGCTCAGGAAGGCGTCGATTTCCGCCTGGCCGCTCGGGCGTAGCGACTTGCCCCGCGAAGTGCTCATGGCGCCGATTATAAACCTGCCGCGGGCTGTCCAAGGTGACGGTCGAGCTTATCGTTATTCACGAAATGTGCGGCAAGGTATTGAATAAGATAGAATTGCCGACCCGAGGCGGGGCGGACGCATCAATAACAGAGGATGACATGCCAAACGTTCTCACGGAAAACCTCGACCTGGAGCGCTTTCTCGGCCACTGCCACCGGCGGCGCTACGGCAAGAAGACACGCATTATCTCGCCGGGCGACCCGGCCGATACGCTGTATTACCTCGTCGAGGGTTCCGTCGTGGTGACGCTGGAGGACGAGGACGGGCGCGAGCTGATCCTCTCCTACCTCAATCCCGGGGAGTTTCTCGGCGAGATGGGATTGTTCGTCGAGCAGCCCACACGCGGTGTCACCATCAAGACACGCACCGACTGTATTCTTGCCGAGATCAGCTACTCGCGCGTCCAGCAGCTGCTGCGCGGCCCGGATCGCGACGACTACGTGGACGTGCTGATCGCGCTCGGCATGCAGCTGAGCGAGCGGTTGCTGCGTACCAGCCGCCAGGCCGGCCGGCTCGCCTTCCACGACGTGACGGGCCGCATCGCGCGGGCGCTGCTGGACCTGTGCGAGCAACCGGACGCGATGACCCACCCGGACGGCATGCAGATCCGCATCACCCGCCAGGAGATCAGTCGCATCGTCGGCTGTTCGCGCGAGATGGCCGGGCGAATCCTGAAGAGCCTGGAGCAGCAGGGGCTGGTGTCGGTCAAGGGCAAGACCATCGTGGTGTTCGGAACGCGCTGAGCCGGGACCGCCCGCTGGCCCCATACTTGCTGCGGGTTTCGGGCACTTGGTTTAGAATCAAAGCGTTTTTCTGCCGCCGCCGGCCGCGCACGAAACGGAACGAAACACATGTACCTGGACACGTTCGGACTGCGGGAGCACCCGTTCCGGCTGACGCCGGACTCCCGCTTTCTGTACCTGAGCGAGGTGCACGCGCAGGCCAAGGCGTACATGGAGTACACGATCTGGAATCGTGACAGTTTCGTCATCATTACCGGCGAGATCGGCAGCGGCAAGACCACCCTGATCCAGAAAGTGCTCGAGGAACTCGACGACAACGTCGTGGTGGCCAAGATCCACCAGACCCAGCTCGCCGAAGTGCAGTTCCTGCAGGCCATGCTGGCCCAGTTCGGCATCGAGGAATACAAAGCGCGCAAGGTGCAGTTGCTGAACATACTCAACCGTTTCCTCGAGGAGAAGAACCGCGAGGGGCGGCGGGTGGTGCTGGTGGTCGACGAAGCGCAGAACCTGAGCCCGCGGGTGCTCGAGGAGATCCGCCTGCTGTCGGGGCTGGAGACCGACCGCGAGGCGAGCCTCAACGTGATCCTGTGCGGGCAGCCGGAGCTCAACAACACGCTCGACTCGCCCGGCATGGAGCAGCTGGTGCAGCGCGTGCGGCTGCGTTTTCACCTCACCGCGCTCAGCGCCGAGGAGATGGCGGACTACATCTACTACCGCCTGCGCACCGCCGGGCACCAGGACCCCGCGGCGCTGATCCC
This sequence comes from Gammaproteobacteria bacterium, assembly GCA_041623575.1. Classification (GTDB taxonomy): domain Bacteria; phylum Pseudomonadota; class Gammaproteobacteria; order JAHELT01; family JAHELT01; genus JAHELT01. Next base: position 3,401 of record JBFJWO010000112.1, on the reverse strand, counting down.
CGAAGAGCTGATGGCGAAGATCTACGCCTACACCAACGGCATCCCGCGCCTGGTCAACACGCTGTGCGACACCAGCCTGACCTGCGCCTTCGTCGAGGAGCTCGACCGCGTCACCCCGGCGGCGCTGGATGCGGCCATCGGCGAGCTGCGCTGGTCGACGTTCGCCGAGCGCCACGGCAGCCGCGACGATGCCCCGGTGCCGCAGTTGCACATGGCGAAACTGGTGCTGCGCGAGAACCGCGAGGTCATCGGCGAGTACCTGCTGCACAAGGAGAGCATGACCATCGGGCGCAATTCCGACAACGACATCTGCATCGACGACAGCGTCGTCAGCAGCTATCACGCCCGCATCCTGACGCGCGACAACCGCTCCTTTCTCTACGACCTGAACAGCACCAACGGCACGTTCGTCAATTCCAAGCAGGTCAACCGCAGCCAGGAGCTGCGCAACGGCGACGTGATCACCATCACCAAGTACCAGATTCGCTACATCCTCGACGAGTCGCTGGCCGGGTCCGGCTCGGGCGAGACCGGGCCGCGCAAGATGTGGCGCGATACGCTCCACGCACCGCGCTCGGTGGCGGACGCGAAATAGCGACGGCGCCCTCGAACGGCGTCACCTGCGCCGCTGGCTACGCCCCGAAAAGCCTGGTGAGCAGCCAGGCGAGGGCACCCACGAACACCGCGGCATGGAACCACGCCCACCACCGGTAGCGGCGCACCAGCACCGTCGGGTCCACGCTGGAGACGATGAACGGGCGCCCGTCCGCCGGCGCGCGCAGGATGTGGGTGTCGGGGTGCAGGCGCAGTTCGGCGTGGCGCCGGTCGACCTCCTCGGCAGCCTCACGGCGTGCCACCTGCCACTCGGTCAGGTCGATCTGCCCGTCGCTATTGGCGTCGAAACGCTCGAGCAGCCGGTTCGGGTCCTGCTTCCATTCGCCGAGCAGCTCGCGGACGTCGTCGTTGCGATCGAGCCGTAACCCCGAGCCGCCCAGCGTGGTCAGCGAGCCCAGCGCGTAGACCTGCTCGCCGAGGCCCAGGTACTCGGCCTTCGTTGTGTAGTTGTTGCGCTTGGTGCGTCGTTGGGTGCTCACGCGAAACTCGGCGAAGTCCGGATCGATCACGCACTCGCCGCTGCCGTCGTCCAGCAGGAAGGTGTCGTGGCTCTGGCCACTGTCGATGAGCTTACCGTCGCGATACACGCGGTAGCGATACCACACGCATGGCGGTCCGGTGCCGAAGCCGAGTGGCCGCGCGCCAGGCAGTAACGCGGCCTGCCCGACCAGTTCCACGTAGCCCTGGGCGGCGCTCGCGATGCGGGCGGTAGGGGTATCGGCAATGGCGTGGTAGCGGCGAAACGCGGCCAGCCAGGCGAGCAGCGCGATCAGCGCCAGCAGGCAGATGGCCGGGAACTCGACCCAGCGCTCCCCGGCCTCGAGCGCCACGACGATCAGCACCAGGTGCCCGGCCGACAGCAGCCCGTTGAGGAATTCGCCCTGAACGCGGCGGAGCAGGCTCACCGCGAGCGCTCGATGCTGGCGCGCGCGCGCCGGTTCAGGAAGCGAACAGGCCTTTCACGTCGACGTCCGTCAACTCGCTGGCCTCGAACTCGAGCAAGCCGGCCGGCGGGTAGTGGAAGGCGCGCGCCACCAGCACGTCGGGAAACTGCTCGATGCCGATGTTGTAGAGGTTCACGGACTCGTTGTAGAACTCGCGCCGGTCGGCGATGGCATTCTCCAGCCCGCTGATGCGACCCTGCAGGTGGGCGAAGGTCTGGTCGGCCTTGAGTTCCGGGTAGTTCTCCGCCAGCGCGAACAACTGCCCGAGCCCCAGGCGCAGCGCGCCCTCGGCCCGACCCAGCCCGGAGATGTCTTCGGCCTCGCGCGCGGCGGCGACCCGGCTGCGTGCCTCGATCACGCGCGCCAGGGTCTCCTGCTCGTAGCTCATGTACTGCTTGCAGGTCTCGACGAGTTTCGGCAACTCGTCGTGGCGTTGCTTGAGCAACACGTCGATGTTGCCCCAGGCCTTGCGGATGTTGTGCTTGAGCGCGACCAGGCGGTTGTAGATCAACACCGCGTAGACGACCGCGATGATGATCAGCCCGAGCAAGACGTAGGCCGCGATGTCCATGCATGAGTCTCCCGATCACACCGCGTACAGGAAGCACCTTGGGCGGTTGCGGCGCCCGCGGTTTTTTGGCACGGTGCATTTTGCGCAGCCACAGGAGTGAGCGCAAGGCGCAACGCCATGAAACGGTTGGAGACCTGGCTCGCGGAGTACGGCGAAAGCCACCGCCATCCCCTGAACAAGCGGCTGCACTGGGTGTGCGTGCCGTTGATCGTGTTCAGCCTGCTCGGCCTGCTGCGCTCGGTGCCGTTCCCCGGCGACTGGCCGGTTTGGGTCAACTGGGCCGCGCTGCTGGTGACGCTGGCGCTCTTCTACTACGCCGCGCTGGCGCCGCGCCTGGTGCCCGCCATGCTGGTCGTGCTGCTGGGTACCCTGTGGCTGGTCGAGTGGCTGGCCGGGCAGGCGCTGCCGCTGTGGCAGGGGTGCCTCGCGATCTTCGTGCTCGCCTGGATCGGCCAGTTCATCGGGCACGAGATCGAAGGCAAACGCCCGTCGTTTTTCCAGGACCTGCAGTTCCTGCTGATCGGCCCGCTGTGGCTGCTCGCGTTCGTCTATCGGCGCCTCGACTGGCGGGTGTGAGGGCGCCGCTCAGGAAGCCGTCGGTTTCGCGCCGGCGGCCCGGCGGGCGGCCTCGAGCGCCGCATCGTAGTCGGGTTCCTGGGCGATGTCGGGTACCAGCCGGGCGTGGGCCACGCGGGCATCGGGCCCGATCACCAGCAGCGCGCGGGCGCACAGGCCGGCCAGCGGGCCCTCGGCGATCAGCAGCCCGTAGTTCTCGGCGAAGCTGCGATCGCGCATCATCGACAGCATCTCCAGGGCGTCCAGTTGCTCGGCCAGGGCGAATCGCCCCTGCGTGAACGGCAGGTCCGCGGAGATCACCAGCACGCGCACCGCGGGCAGGCCGGCGGCGCGCACGTTCAGCTTGCGCGCCGAGAGTGCGCAGGTCGGCGTTTCCAGGCTGGGTACCGCGCTGATCAGCAGGGTTTCGCCGAGGCGCGCGTGCAGGCGCACGTCGCGCAGGTCCCGATCCACGAGCAGCGCATCGGGGGCGGCTGCGCCCACCGCGGGCAACTCGGCGTTGGTCTGAAAGCGCTGGCCCTGCACCTCGATGGTAGGCATCGACGAAACCCTTGCGACCTCGGTAGGTGTTAAGCTTAGCAGCCCGCACCGCACCGATTCGCCCGCTTGGACACACTCGCGCAAATCACCGACACCCTGGCGCTGAGCCTTGGCGTGGCCTGGGCCAGCGGCCTGAACCTCTACGCCGCGCTGCT
>JBFJWO010000111.1:0-11602 GCA_041623575.1 Gammaproteobacteria bacterium | reverse complement strand
GCCGGCGTCGTGCTGGCGACCCTGGCGCTGGCCGGGCCGGCGAGCGCCGAGAAAGTCCTGCGCATCGCCAACATGGGCGAGCCCGAGTCGATGGATCCGCACCAGGCATCTGGCACGTGGACACATCGTGTCCTCGCCGAGATGTACGTCGGTCTGACCACCGAGGCGGCCAACGGCGAGACCATTGCCGGTGCGGCGGAGAGCTGGACCGTGTCCGAGGACGGCACCGTCTACACCTTCCGCATCCGCGAGCACACCTGGTCCGACGGCGTGCCGGTCGCGGCCGGGGATTTCGTGTTCGCCCTGCGCCGGGTCCTCGATCCGAAGACAGCGGCCCAATACGCCTCGTTGCTCTACCCGATCGAGGGCGCCGAGGAGGCCAACACCGGCAATGCGCCGACCGACAAAATCGCAGTCGTGGCGCTCGACGAGCGCACGCTGCAGATCACCTTGAAGGCGCCGACCCCGTATTTCCTCACCCAGTTGACCCACTACACGTCTTGGCCCATCGCCAAGCACGTCGTCGAGAAGCACGGGGAGGATTGGGTCAAGCAAGGTAACCTCGTCGGCAACGGTCCGTACATGCTCGAGGAGTGGGTGCCGAGCACACACGTCAAGCTGGTGCGCAACCCGCGCTTCTGGGACGCCGAGAACGTCAGGATCGACCGCGTGGTGTTCTACCCGGGCGAGGACCGCATCGCCGGGCAGAAACGCTTCCGCGCCGGCGAGGTTGACATTGCCACCGACTTCTCTTCCGACCAGATCGACTGGCTGAAGGAGAATCTGCCCGCGGAGACGCGGATCGCTCCCTATCTCGGCATCTACTACTACCCGATCAACACCACCAAGCCGCCGTTCGACGACGCGCGCGTGCGCCAGGCGCTGTCGATGGCCATCGACCGCGAGGCGATCGCCTACAAGGTGCTGAAGAGCGGCGAGATCCCGGCCTACAGTTTCGTACCGCCCGGCACGCCCAACTACGGCACGCCGGCCTACGTGCCCTGGAAGGACACCGAGTACAAGGCACGCGTGGAGCGCGCCCGGCAGTTGATGCGTGAAGCCGGTTACGGCCCCGACAAACCGCTCAAGTTCACCTTGAGCTACAACACCAGCGAGAACCACAAGCGCATCGCGATCGCGGTCACCGCGATGTGGAAGCAGATCGGCGTGCAGGCGGAGTTGTTCAACTCAGAGGTCAAGGTGCACTACGACGCTTTGAGACAGGCCGACTTTCAGGTCGCCCGCGCCGGCTGGATCGCCGACTACCCGGACCCGCAGAACTTCCTGTTCCTGCTGGAGGCCAAGTCGGGTCCGATGAACTACGGTCAGTACGACAATGCGACGTTCAACCAGCTGATGGACAAGGCCTCGGTGACCGCCGACCTCAAGGCCCGCGCCGAGCTGCTGGCCCGTGCGGAGGCACAGGCCATGCAGGATCAGCCGGTCATCCCGATCTACTACTACGTGTCCAAGAACCTGGTGTCGACGCGCGTGACGGGCTGGGTGGACAACGCCCGCGACGCGCACCGCATCCGGTTCATGGACCCGCTCTAGCCCTGCACGCGCCGGCGGGTCCGCCCTCCGGCGCCTTCCCGGGCGGCACGGCGCAATGCTCGCTTATGCCTGGCGGCGATTGATCATCGCCCTGCCGACGCTGTTCGTGATCATCACGATCGCGTTCTTCATGATCCGCATCGCTCCGGGCGGCCCGTTCGACCAGGAACGCACGCTGCCGCCCGAGATCGAAAAGAACATCCTCGCCGCCTACGATCTCGACAAGCCCCTGTGGCAGCAGTACCTGCGTTACGTCGGCGGGGTGGTGCGCGGCGATTTCGGCCCGTCCTACAAGTACCGCGATTTCACTGTCGTCGAACTCATCGCGAGCGGCTTCCCGGCCAGCCTGCAACTCGGCGGCGTGGCGATCGTGCTCGCCATCGGCTTCGGCGTGGCGGCCGGCACCTTCGCCGCGTTACACCAGAACTCGCGGGTCGACGTGGCGATCATGGCGGCTTCGATGACCGGGATCGCGATCCCCAACTTCGTGATGGCGCCGCTGCTGACCCTGGTGCTCGGCGTCTACCTGTCGTGGCTGCCGGTCGCGGGCTGGGGCGACGGCGCGATCGCCAACAAGGTGCTGCCGATCATCGCGCTGGCCCTGCCGCAGGTGGCCTACATCGCGCGCCTCACGCGCGGCAGCATGATCGAGACCCTGAACCAGAACTACGTGCGCACGGCGCGGGCCAAGGGACTGCGCGAGCGTATCGTCATCGTGCGCCATGCGCTGCGCGGTGCGATGCTGCCGGTGGTGTCCTACCTGGGGCCGGCGACCGCGGCCATCATCACCGGCTCGGTGGTGATCGAGACCATATTCGATTTCCCCGGCATCGGGCGCCACTTCGTGCAGGGCGCCCTGAACCGTGACTACACGGTGGTGATGGGCGTGATGATCTTCTACGCGGCGCTGATCATCGCCTTCAACCTGCTGGTCGACCTCGCCTACGGTCTGCTCGACCCGAAAGTGAAATACGAACGATGAGCCGGGTCGCCTGAGGATGGTCGCCACCGTCAAGCACGAGACGCTGCAGCGCGCCGCCGAGGTCAAGGGCCGCAGCCTGTGGGTGGACGCGCGCCGGCGGCTGCTCCGCAACCGCGCGGCCGTGACCTCGATGGCCATCCTGTCGTTCATCGCGCTGCTCGCCGTGTTCGCCCCTTGGTTGAGCCCGCACCCCTACGACGAGGTCTACTGGGAGTTCATCCAGGCGCCGCCGAACTTCGAGGCGGCGCACTGGTTCGGCACCGACGGCAACGGGCGCGACCTGTTCGTGCGCACCCTCTACGGCGCGCGGGTGTCGCTGATGGTCGGCATTCTCGCCACCGGCGTATCGCTGCTGATCGGCGTCACCTACGGCGCCGCGGCGGGCTATTTCGGCGGCCGCGTCGACAACCTGATGATGCGTTTCGTCGACGTCATGTATTCCATGCCGTTCATGTTTTTCGTGATCCTGCTGATGGTCGTGTTCGGGCGCAACATCTACATGATCTTCATCGCGCTCGGCGCCGTGCAGTGGCTGACCATGGCGCGCATCGTGCGCGGGCAGACCCTGTCGATCAAACACCGCGAGTTCATCGAGGCCGCTCATGCCTCGGGCGTGTCCAACGTGCGGATCATCTTTCGCCACATCATCCCGAACGTGCTCGGGCCGGTGATCGTCTACATGACCCTGACGGTCCCCGAGGTGATCCTGATCGAGAGCTTCATCTCCTTCCTCGGTCTCGGCGTGCAGGAACCGCTGACCAGTTGGGGCGTGCTGATCTCGGAGGGTGCCAAGCAGATGGAGACCGCGCCGTGGATGCTGCTGTTCCCGGCGGTGTTCCTGGCCACGACGCTCTTTTGCTTCAACTTCATCGGCGACGGCCTGCGCGACGCGCTCGACCCGAAGGACCGTTGAGAGCGTGGCGCACGTCCTCAGGATCCGCGACCTCAACACCCGTTTCGACACCCCGGAGGGTGAAGTCGCGGCGGTCAACGACGTGTCGCTGCACGTCGATGCGGGCGAGAGCCTCGGCATCGTCGGCGAGTCGGGTTCGGGCAAGAGCCAGGTGTTCATGAGCGCGTTGGGGCTGCTCGCGAAGAACGGCCGCGCGCGCGGGCACGTGGATTTCCACGGCATCGACCTGTTGAGCAGTTCGAACGAGGAACTGAACCGCGTGCGCGGCGCGCGCATCGGCATGATCTTCCAGGACCCGATGACCTCGCTCAATCCCTACCTGACGGTCGCCACGCAGATGACCGAGGTGCTGGTCGAGCACCGCGGACTCGATTCCGTGGCGGCGCGGGCGGCGGCGCTGCGTTACCTCGAGATGGTGGAGGTGCCCGAGGCGGGCAAGCGCCTCGACCAGTACCCGCACGAGTTCTCCGGCGGCATGCGCCAGCGAGTGATGATCGCAATGGCGCTGCTGTGCGAGCCGGAGTTGCTGATCGCCGACGAACCGACCACCGCGCTCGACGTCACCGTGCAGGCCGCGATCCTCGAAGTGCTGGCCGACGTCAAGCGCCGCCTCGACACGGCCATCATCCTGATCACCCACGATCTCGGCGTGGTGGCGGGGTTGTGCGAGCGGGTCATCGTCATGTACGCGGGGCGGGTGGTGGAGCAGGGGACCGTCGAGGAGATCTTCTACGCGCCCCAGCACCCGTACACCCTGGCGCTGCTGAACTCCATGCCGCGCGCCGATCGCGGGGCCGCGCAGGAGCTGCAGGCGATACCCGGCCAGCCGCCGAACCTGCAGCGCCTGCCGCCGGGCTGCGCCTACCGCGAGCGCTGCCCGGTGGCGGAAGCGCGCTGCATCGAGGTCCCGGCGTTGCGCGAGATCGGCGCCGGGCGCCTGAAGGCGTGTCACCGCGAGCAACCGGCATGAGCGCTCCCACCGCCGCGCCGATCCTCGAGGTCGCCGATCTGCGCGTGCACTTTCCGATGCGGGTCGGCGGGTTCCTGAACCGGCGCGACGTGGTGCTCAAGGCCGTGGACGGGGTGTCGTTCGCCCTGGCGCGCGGCGAGACCCTCGGCGTGGTCGGTGAATCCGGTTGCGGCAAGTCGACCCTCGGGCGCGCCGTGCTGCAGCTGATCGCGCCCACCGGCGGGCGGGTGCTCTGGCAGGGCACGGACCTGACCACGCTCGACCGCGCCGCGCTGCGCGACTACCGCCAGGAACTGCAGGTCATCTTCCAGGACCCGCTGGCGAGTCTCGACCCGCGTATGACCGTGGGCGACATCGTCGCCGAGCCGCTGACCGCCCAGCCGGGTTCGCCGCCGCGCGCGCAGGTGCGCTCGCTGGTCAAGGACACCCTGGCCCGGGTCGGCCTGCTGCCGGAGATGATCAACCGCTACCCGCACGAGTTCTCCGGCGGGCAGTGCCAGCGCATCGGCATTGCCCGGGCGATGATCGTGCGCCCGCAGTTGATCGTGTGCGACGAGCCGGTCTCGGCGCTCGACGTCTCCATCCAGGCGCAGATCATCAACCTGCTGCGCGAACTGCAACGCGAGTTCGGCCTGTCGCTGATCTTCATCAGCCACGACCTGTCGGTGGTACGCCACACCAGCCATCGCATCCTGGTGCTCTACCTCGGCAAGGTCCTGGAGATCGCCCCCGCCGATGCGCTCTACACCGAGCCGTTACACCCCTACACGCGGGCGTTGATCTCGGCGGTGCCGCTGCCGGACCCGAAACGCGAGCGCGGCAAGCAACGCCTGGTGCTGCACGGGGACCTGCCTTCGCCGCTGTCGCCGCCGTCGGGCTGCGTGTTTCGCACCCGCTGTCCCTGGGCGGCGGCGGTGTGCGCCGAGCAGGCCCCGCTGCTGCGCGAGGTCCAGCCCGGGCGCCGGGTCGCGTGCCACTTCGATGCGCCCGGCGAGCGGGCCCCGGGCGCGGCGGCGCAATGAGCGTGCTGCGGCTGCACGGCGAACCGGTGCAGGCCCACTGGGTGGATGCCTACGGCCACCTCAACGAAGCCTATTACCTGGTGCCGTTCAGCAACGCCACCTGGGCGTTGCAGGATCATTTCGGTATAGGCCCGGACTACTTCGAGCGCACCGGCGCCGCGCTCTACACGCTGGAATCCCACCTGCGCTACGTGGGCGAGGTGCGCGCGCCCGCGCTGTGCGAGATCGAGAGCCAGGTGCTCGCGCTCGACGCCAAGCGGGTCGTGCTCGGGCACGTGATGAAAGTCGACGGCACCGAACGGGCGACCTTCGAGTGCGTGGCGTTGCACTACGACACCCGCGCGGCACGCAGTGCGCCGTTTCCACCGCAGGTGTTTGCCGCCCTCGAGGCCGCGCGCGCCGACACGCCGCCCGAGTGGTCGGGTGCGCGCGTTTCGCTGGCGCGCCCGGGCTAGCCCGCCACGGTGGCCTCTTTATGCATTAGGATAGGCGCCCCGACTGACGCACGGCGCGTCCCCGCGACCTGGAACCACGCGTGATCCACGAAGAGTTACCGACCGAGCATTCCGACCCGTTCCTGCACGTCCTGCACCGGGCCATACGATTCGCGGTGAGGATCCTTGCCGTGCTGATGGTGCTGGTCATCTTCTGGAGCATCGCCGACGTCGTCTACGTGCTCTACGAGAGGTTGCTCACCCCGCCGCTGCTGCTGCTCGACGTCGAGGACATCCTGCAGACGTTCGGCGCTTTCATGGCGGTCCTGATCGCCATCGAGATCTTCATCAACATCCGCCTGTACCTCGGCAGCGACGTCATCCCGGTGCAACTCGTGCTCGCGACCGCGTTGATGGCCATCGCCCGCAAGGTCATCGTGCTCGATCTGAAGCTGGTCTCGGCGGAGCACGTGGCGGCGATCGCCCTCGTGACCATTGCCCTGGGCGTCTCCTACTGGCTGATCGCGAGGCGCTCCGGGCGCGGGAGCGCGCGAGGGGCGGCCAGGACGCCGTAACGCGGGGCTCAGACAGCAGTCGCGCGCGCCTGCTCGATGTAGAGCTGGCGCAGGCGCAGCGTCAGCTCGCCCGGGCGCCCGTCGCCGACCGGGTGACCGTCGATAGCCACCACCGGTAACACGAACGTCGAGGCGCTGCTGATGAAGGCCTCGGCGCCGGCGTGCGCCTCTGCCACGCTGAACGGGCGTTCTTCGACCACCACCCCGTCGCGGCGCGAGAGCTCCAGCAGCGCGGCGCGCGTGATGCCGTGCAGAATGGCGTTCGACAGCGGGCGCGTGACCAGCACCCCCGCCGCGGTTACGATGGCCGCGTTGTTCGAGCTGCCCTCGGTCACGTAGCCGTCCTCGACCATCCACGCATCCTGTGCGCCGGCCTCCACGGCCGCCTGCTTGGCCATGCACGCGGCGAGCAGGCCGACCGTCTTGATGTCGCGCCGCTGCCAGCGCAGGTCGGGCAGCGAGATGACCCGGATGCCGTCGCGCACGCCCGGGTGCTCGACGATCTGCCTGGCCTGGGTGAACATCACCAGCCCCGGGCTCGCATCGCGCGGGTAGGCGAAGTCGCGGTCCGCCGCGCCGCGCGTGACCTGCAGGTACACCACACCCTCGCGCAGGCCGTTGCGCGCGATGAGCTCTCGCTGCACGGCGACGATCCCGTCCTCGTCGAGCGGCGCGCGCATCGCCAGTTGCTCGAGCGAGCGGCGCAGGCGCGCGAGGTGCGCGGCGTTGTCGACCAGCTTGCCGTCGAGCACCGCGGAGACTTCGTAGACCGCGTCGGCGAACAGGAAGCCGCGGTCGAAGACCGAGACGCGCGCCTCGCGCTCGGGACAGAACTCGCCGTTGACGTACACCGTGCGGGACATGTTGGTGCCTTCCTGCGGCGGGGCGTTCAGCCCCACAGTTGCGGTGGCGGCGGCGCCATGCGGGCGCCGTCGAAGGTCAGCGCCGGCTCGCGGTCGGCGGCCAGCAGCAGCGGGCCGTCGAGATCGACGAACGCCGCGCCGGCCCCGACCACCATCGCAGGCGCCATGGCGAGCGAAGTCGCGAGCATGCAGCCGACCATGATGCCGAACCCCCGCGCTTCGGCCGCCTCGCGCAATGCCAGCGCTTCGCTCAGCCCCCCGGTCTTGTCGAGCTTGATGTTGACCAGGTCGTAGCGTCCCGCCAGCGCCGGCAGCGACGCGCGATCGTGACAGGACTCGTCGGCGCACACCGGCACGGGGCGCTCGAGGTCGGCGAGCACCGCGTCGTCGTGCGCCGCGAACGGCTGCTCGATGAGGCTCACGGCGAGCTCGGCGAGCGCCGGTGCCAGCGTCGTGTAGTCGTTCACCGTCCAGGCCTCGTTGGCGTCGACGATCAGGCGCGCCGCAGGCGCCCCGGTGCGCACGGCGGCGACCCGGTCGAGGTCGTCTGCGCCGCCGAGCTTGAGCTTGAGCAAGGGTCGGTGAGCGTGGCGCCGGGCCGCTTCCCGCATCCGCTGCGGGGTGTCCAGCGACAGGGTATAGGCGCTGAGCAGGCCGGCCGGTTCGGCCCGTTCGCACAGCTCCCAGACGCGTTTCCCGGCCTGCTTGGCGGCGAGGTCCCAAAGGGCGCAGTCGAGCGCGTTGCGCGCCGCACCGGGGCCGAGGTGAGAGGGCAGGGAGGCGCGGTCGAGGCCGTCGGCGAGCGCCGGAGCCAGTGCCCGGATCTGTTCCATCACCCCCACGACGCTTTCGCCGTAACGCGCATAGGGCACGCACTCGCCACGCCCGACGCACGCACCGTCGCGCAGTTCCGCCACGACCACCTCGACCTGCGTGCGGCTGCCGCGCGAGATCGTGAACGGCTGCGCCAGGGGCCAGGTCTCGTGGCGAACGGCGAGCGCCGGCACGGCGGGCTCAGGCGAGCCGCTCGACGATGCGTGCCGCGCCGTCGCGAAACGGGTCGACGCTCGGCAGGCCCAGGCGCTGTTCGATGTCTTCAAGGCAGGCGCGCGCGGCCGCCTCGTCGAGGGCCGCGGTGTTGATCGCCGCGCCGACGAACCGCACCGCGGGGTTGGTCAGGCGTGCCACCTGCAGGTTGGCCTCCATGCACTGCTCGAGGCCGGGCAGGGAGTAGCCGGGCAGGCCGCGCATGTGGGCGCGGGTCGGCTCGTGGCAGAGCACCAGCGCGTCGGGTTGAGCGCCGTGGATCAGACCCGTGGTGACGCCGGCGAACGAGGGGTGGAACAGCGACCCCTGGCCTTCGATCACGTCCCAGTGGTCCGGGTCGGCGGCCGGGGTCAGCGCCTCCACGGCGCCGGCGATGAAATCGGCCACCACCGCGTCGACGGCAATGCCCTGCCCGGCGATCAGGATGCCGGTCTGACCGGTGGCGCGGAAATCGGCCTGCATGCCGCGCCGGCGCATCTCCTGCTCGATGGCGAGCGTGGCGTACATCTTGCCGCAGGAGCAATCGGTGCCCACGGCGAGCAGGCGCCGGCCGCTGCGTTTCTCGCCGTTGGCGACCTCGAACCGCCGCCGCGGATGGCGGACGTCGAACAGGGTGCGCCCGTGACGGGCGGCGAGCGCGGCCAGTGCCGGCACGTCGGCGAGGCGGTTGTGCAGTCCCGCCGCCAGGTCCATGCCGCTTTCGAGCGCCTCGCCCAACACCGCGATCCAGTTCTCCGCGATCACGCCGCCGCGGTTGGCGACGCCCACCACCAGTGTGGCCGCGCCCGCGGCCCGCGCCTCGGCGATGCTCATGTCCGCCAGCCCGCAGTCCGCCCGGCAGCCCTCGAGGCGCAACTGGCCGACGCAGTTCTCCGGGCGCCAGTGGCGAATGCCCTGGGCGACCTTGGCGGCCAACGGGTCGGGCGCGTCGCCGAGGAACAGCAGATAGGGGGTCTTGATGGGCTCGTCGTTCATTGGGTTCCCGTCGTCGTTGCTCGTCCCTGCCCTCGATCCCGGTAGCGCCGGCGCACACGCGCGCCGACGCTGGTCAGCGTTTCGTAGGCGATGGTTCCCGAGCGCGCGGCGATCTCCTCCACCGGGATGGTCGGCCCGAACACCTCCACCCGGGCCCCCGCGCGGCAGACGGCGCCCGGCACGGCGCTCAGGTCGAGCGTGCACATGTCCATCGACACGCGCCCCACGAGCGGTGCGCGGTGACCGTCGATCGCGAACTCGGCGCCGCCGGCGCGGGCCGGATCGTACAGGTTTCTCGCCAGCCCGTCAGCGTAGCCGGCGAGCACCACCCCGAGACGCCGGTCGCGATCGCTGCGATAGGTGGCTCCGTAGCCCACGGCCGAGCCCGCGGGCAGGTCCCTGACCTGCGCCAGCACGGCGCTCAGTGTGGCCACCGGCCGTACCCGCGGCGCGGTGTGCGCGCTGTGCGGGTCGTGCCCGTAGAGGCAGATGCCGGCGCGCACCTGGTCGAAATGGTAGGGCGGCCCGAGGAAGGTGCCGGCCGAGTTGGCAAGGCTCGCCGGTACACCCGGGTAGAGCGCGCGCAGCGCTTCGAAGGTCTCGCGTTGCGCCTCGTTGTGGGCCGCGCCCGGGTCGTCGGCGCACGCCAGGTGACTCATGAGCAGCACCGGGTCGAGCCGGGCCGAACGCTGCCGGTCTGCGCGCAGCGCACGCAGTTCCGCGCCCGGCATGCCGAGGCGGTTGATGCCGGTCTCGACGTGCAGGGCAGCGCGCGCCCCGCGCCCGGCCGCCGCCGCGGCGGCGCACCAGGCGTCGACCCCGGCGAGATCGAACAGGCACGGCAGCAGGTCGTTGGCGAGCAGCGCCGCGTGCTCGCTCTCGACCAGCGGTGCCAGCACGAAGATCCGCGCCTGCGGCAGCGACCCGCGCAGGCTGACCGCCTCGGCGGTGAAGGCGGTGAAAAACGTCCGGCAGCCGCGGGCGTGCAGGGCGCGGGCGACCGGTTCCAGCCCGAGTCCGTAGGCATCGGCTTTGACCACCGCGGCGGTCTCGCCGGCGACGCCCGCCCGGACCCGCTCGTAGTTGTCGCCGAGTGCCTGCAGGTCGACGTCCAGGCGCGGTCGCGCATCGCCGTCGGTGCCCGCCCGGGGGTGGAAGGCTGGATGAGTCTGGTTCAAGGGCGGAGCGCGCCTCCGCGGACGCGAGAAAACGCCCGGCATTGTGGCAACGCGCCCGCACCCTTGGCAACCGCGACGGTGCACGCTCAAAAAAACCGGTGACGTGCCGATACCAGTGCTGGCGGCGTTCGCGCCGACGCAATCCGTACGAAGGAAGATCCATGAACGACAGCCCCGCGGCCCTGGCCCGGTGTTTCGCCCTGGCCTGCGCCCTGCTCGGCGGCGCCGCTCAGGCGGCCCCGGAAGCGCTCAGGTTTCTGACCTGGGCCGACTACCTGGACGAGGCCCTGGCGGTCGAGTTCGAGCGCGAGACCGGCGTGCGCATCGAGTTCTCCTACTTCGAGAGCGATGACGCGCGCGACGAGATCCTGGCCGAAAGCGACGGGCGCGGGTTCGACCTGGTGCTGGTGAACGGCCTGCTGCTGGAGGACTACGCGATGCGCGGCTGGCTGGCACCGGTGGAGCCGGCGCGAATCCCGAACCTGCGCCACCTCGAGGCGCGCTGGCGCAGCGCGTTTCCGGCCAGCGAACGCTACGCGGTGCCCTACTTCTGGGGCACGCTGGGCATCGGCTTTCGCCGCGACCTCGCCGGCACGGAGTTTCGCAGCTGGGGCGATTTCTTCCGCCCCGCCGAGCGCCTGCGCGGGCGCATCACCCTGCTCAAGAGCAACCGCGACGTGCTCGGCATGGCGCTGAAGTCGCTCGGCTACTCGGCCAACGCCACCGATCGCGAGCGGGCCAGGGAAGCCGGGCGGCTGCTGGGCGCGCAGCGCCCGTTCGTGCGGTCCTACGAATACGTGTCGCTCGGCCCGGACTCGGCGCTGGTCACCGGCGAGGTGTGGGCGGCACTCATGTACAGCGGCGATGCGCTGATGGTGCGCGAGCACAACGAGCACATCGCCTACGTGGTTCCCGACGAGGGCGGCAACCTGTGGGTGGACTACCTGGCGATCCTGCAGTCTTCGCCGCGCAAGGACCTGGCGGCACAGTTCATCGACTTCCTGAACCGCCCGACGATCGCGGCCCGCAACGCCGAGTACGTCTACTACGCGACGCCGAACCTGGCCGCGCGCGAGCACCTGCCGAGCG
>JBFJWO010000110.1:0-11704 GCA_041623575.1 Gammaproteobacteria bacterium | reverse complement strand
GCGCGGTGGTGCGACTCGGCGCCGAGTGCGGCGTGCCGACGCCGGCCAACGCCTTCGTCCACACCGCGCTCAAGCTGCACGCGGGCGGTGCCGACCCGCAGCCCGCGACCTAGGAGGCTGTTGAAAACGACCTTCCAGGCGGCACAGGGATGTGCCGCCATTTCGACGACTGCAAGTCGTTGAAATGCAAGCAAGTCGATAATCGCATTCTCGACGCAGCGCGTTTGGAAAAGACACAGGATGTGCTTCTTCAGCATGCGCCTGGTCCTACGGCTTCGGGCGATAGCTCGCGGCGGCTTCGTCCTGGGGGCGCGCGGCGAGGCGGCCCTGGCGCAGCAGCGCCAGCGTGTCCACGAACAACCCGGCCCCGTGCTCGGCGACCCAGCGATCGAGCGTCGCGTCGTCGCGTTGCGCCGGCAGGGCGAGCGGACGCTGGCCGACGATGGCCCCGGCGTCGAGCCGCCCCGTGACCTCGTGCAGGGTCAGGCCCGTTCGCGCTTCGCGTTCCCGCAATTGCCAGTACAGCGGTGCCGGACCGCGGTAACGCGGCAGCAGCGAAGGGTGCAGGTTCCAGCAGGCGCGGTGCGCAAGTGCGGCGATGGACGCGGGCAGTCTCCACGGGAAGCAGCCGACCAGCACGACGTCGGCGGCCAGGGCGTTCAAGGCGCCGGGGAGTTGCGCGTCGTTCGCCGAGGCGATACGCGTCACGGCGAGCCCGTGCGATTCGGCCAGCGCGGCGAGGCTTGCCGGGTCCGCGGAGCATTGGGCGAGCACGCGGTGCGACCCCGGTGCCGGCCCCGTTGCGACCACCACACCGACCACGTCTACGCCGTGCGCCAGCAGTTGCCCCAGCAGCGGGCGGGCGAACCCGCCTTCGGCGCCGAACAGCACCACGCGTTCGGGAACCGCCGCGCGCATCGCTGCCGCCGGCTCAGGCTTGCGCGGTGTCGCAGGGCAGGGGTGCCAGCCGCCCGCTGTCCACCAGCGCCTGCGTGAAGCCGAAACGGGTCATGTCGGTCATGCGTTGGGGATAGAGGATACCGTCGAGGTGATCGCATTCGTGCTGCACGACGCGGGCGTGAAAATCGCGCGCCTCGCGCTCGATGCGCGCACCGAGCGGGTCGAACCCGTGGTAGCGGATGTGCGCGTAGCGCGGCACGACGCCGCGCAGGCCGGGCACGCTGAGACAACCCTCCCAGCCTTCCTCGCGCTCGTCGCTCAGCGCTTCGATCACCGGGTTCACCAGCACCGTGCGCGGGACCGGTTCGGCCTCGGGGTAGCGCGGGTTGCTGTCGAAGCCGAACACCACGACGCGCAGGGGCACGCCGATCTGCGGGGCGGCGAGACCGGCCCCGTCCTCGGCGTGCATGGTGTCCATCAGGTCCTGCACCAGCGCGTGCAGCTCCGGTGTGTCGAACGCTTCGAGGGGCGCCGAGCGCTGCAGCAACCGCGGGTCGCCCATGTAGAGGATCTGTCGTACTGCCATCGCCGGCTCGCCGTGAGGAAACAACGGCGGCCAGTATAGCGCCGCGTCGGCGGGAGTCTGCTATTCTCGACCGTTCGCAGGTGACGCCGCGAGGACGCACGATGATCACGCTCCGCCCCTCGGTTCGACGGCTGGCGGTTGTGCCGTTGCTCGGCCTATGGCTCCCGGCGCAGGCGTGCATCGAACGCGCACCGACGCCGCAGACGTTTCTCGGGCCGCACGACTACACCTCGCAGTCGAGCGACAACCGCTTGTGGCGAGAAGGCGAACCCGGCGAACCGCTGTTCCTCAGCGCCCGCGTGCTCGACGCCTGCTCCAACCCGATCGCCGGCGCCGAAGTCAGGATCGTGCACGCCGACAGCCAGGGCAACTTCGTCCCCGGTCGCTTTCGCGCGCGCCTCGAGACCGACGCCGAGGGCGCCTTCAAGGTCGTCACCGTGTTGCCGGGCTACGCCGGCGGGTGGCCGCGGCACATCCACTTCGTCATCACTCACCCGGCCCACGGGCGGCTCGTGACCTGGCTGTTCTTCAAGAACGACCCGGCCGGCGAAATGGGCGGCGAGCAACTCGCGCTGGTGCTCGAGGAGATCCCGCGCGGTGACGGCAAGGCTTGGGTCGCCGGTTACGAGTTCGTGCTGGGCGGCGGACCGGGCTAGGCCCTCCGGGAGCAGGACCGGCGCGTCGCCGGGTCCCGACCCGCTACGACAGCAGCAGCGAAACCAGCGACAGGCAGGTCGCGGTGGCGACCAGGATCAGGTAATGACGTGAGTTCATCCTCGCACTTCCCTGTTGGTGCTTGCCGGCCAGTATCGCTGCCCCGGCGCGGCCTCGCTGTGACCTGCTGGTCGCGCTCGCTGTGAACTAGTTACGCGGCCCGGGCCGGCCTCGGCCCCGCCCCCTCGTCACCGCCGCAGCCGTGGGCCGCGCGTTCATCGACGTCACGGTCGTCGATGCGTTGGGTGGACTGGACCTCCTCCGGGCGCGGGCGCAAACTGCCGGAGCCGGTCCCCGAGTCATGCGCGATCGATAACGAAGTCGTGATTGCCGAGAGCCCCGATACCGCCGCCCCCGATCACCAGCGTAGCGCCGATCGATGCTCTACCTGGTGATCGAGCGCTATCGCGAGGGCTGTGCCGCGGCGATCTACGAGCGGGCGGCGACACGCGGGCGACTGATGCCCGACGGGCTGGAGTACGTCGACAGCTGGGTCACGCTCGAGGTCGATCGCTGCTATCAGCTCGTTCGCTGTGAGGACGAAACCCTGATCCGCCGCTGGATCGCGCAGTGGGACGACCTGGTGACGTTCGAGTACGTCCCCGTGCTCACCTCCCGGGAGGCTGCCGAGCGCGCGCGCGGTTCCGGCTAGTGCGCTGGCACCGGGGCGTTCGTCGGCGGCGGGACTGAAACTCGCCCGGATCGAACAAGGCGCGAACGTGAGGGGCGTGCCGGCAAGCACGAGTAACAAGATCATGTTTCCACTGCTGCGTCACTTCTCGCTCATCAGCTTTTTCGTGCTGGCGCTGTTCACGATGCTGTTGTTCTTCGCCATGCGCATCCTGTGGCTGGAGCAGCTGGTCACCAGCGGCGAACGGGCCAACGTCGGCCTGACGGACCAGGTCGATGGCGCGCTGCGCCGCCTGCTGATCGGGATCGTGCTGGGGTTCACTCTGATGTACGCATTGCTGTACGTGGTCGTGCGTCGCGCCGATCGTATCCTGCACCGCCAGTACGACGAGATCGAGGAGAACGAAGAGATCCTGTCGATGAAGAACCGCGCGCTGGAGCAGGCGATCGCCGCACGCGAGCACCTGGAAAAGCAACTGAGCGCGGCGCGGGCGAAAGCGGAGTCGCACAAGCACGTGTTCCCGGTGGTCGAGAAGATGTGCAGCGACGTCGCGCGCGTGTTCATCCGCTACGTCGGCCGCGAGGGCCGCCCGCTGGCCCGGCGCGCATTCCGGCAATGGCTGAGCGGCGGCGCCACCGGGCCGGTGTCGGTCCCGAACTACATCCGCGCGCTCACCGCGCTGCTGCCCGCCGATGTCGACCGCCACGAGTTCGAACGCGAGGCGTTCGCCTGCATCGCGCTTGCGCCGCACGGACTGTGACGCGCCGGCGGCGTCGCAACCCTGGGCGTTCGCACGAGGGTCTGGCGCGGACCGACGGCGATCCGCGCCAGACTGCGACTCAGCGTGACGGAACCAGCAGCTCGCGCGAGAAAGCATCCCGCACGATCGCCGGCCACGCGCTCGGCAAGGGATAGGTCTCGTTGTCCAGCCAGCCCTCGAGCAGGTTGAGGTAGAACGGTGTGAACGGCACCGCGCTCTCGCCGCCGGGCAGGCTGCTGTGCGCCTCCACCCGGTGGCGCGACAAGCGGCTGACGAACCGCCCGGTCGGCCCGAAGCGGAACGCGAGCGCGTCGCTGTCGGCGGCGCGCACGTCGGCGAGCGGGGGCGCCTGGTCGATTGTCTCGAAACCACCGTCGACCGGGATGCCGTCGAGGCCGGCCAGCGGCGGCGGGAACAGCCCGAACGCGGGCGGCACGTCGAAGACGTCACCGAGCGGGCTCGCCAGCACCAGGCGATGCAGCTTGCCCCAGCGGTAGTCGTCCTGATCGACGGAGCGGGCGAACGCCGGGGCGAACGCATCCGATGCGAGCAGCTCGAGCGCGTCGCGCAGGCTCTTCAGGATCAGGATGTCGCGGCGCGTGGCGGCATCCTCGACGCCGGGAACGTTGAAGAAATCGAGCCCCGACACGCCCACCCCCGGCGGATCGCTTTCCAGCAGGTGGCGCAAGGCCGTGACGATTTCCTCGCGCCGCGTGGGCCGCGGCACCGTCGGCGGCAGCAGGGTGTCGAGCACCGCGTCGATGGTGTTGGCCGACAGGCGGCCTCGCCACACGGCGAAGAGGGTCGCCGAGACGCTCGCATCGACGCCGCCGCCCGCGGGGTCGGCATCGTGACCCTGCGCCAGGCCGCTCGGCGTGGTGAAGTTCCACCGCCGCAGGCGCTCCAGCGCCTCGGCGATGCGCGACTCGTCGGCGAGCGCGGCCAGCGCCGGGTGTGCGCCGGGTTCGACGGCGTTGGCGAAAGCCTGCACGATGAACGGCACGAACACCTGCGCGTCGCCGAGCACCGTGTCCGCCTGGATCTCCTGCATGTCCCGCAGCGAGAGCCGATGGTGCGCGGCGAGTCGCTCGCGCAACAGTGCGTCGATGCGTCCGGCGCGGATCGAGAAATTACGCCCGCCCCAGTTGAGATAGCGCAGACCCCCGCCCGGGCGCAGGTCGTTGAGGGGATTGTTGTCGAGCGTGTTACCGACCTGGTCGTTGTTGGCATTGACGATGAGTCCGCTGGCGGGATTCTCGACACCCGGCATCTCCTCGAACGGCAGGATTTCGAACGCCACGGCCTGCTCGGCGGGCAGCGGCCCCGTCGCCGGCAGCCACTCCTGCCCGCCGCTGCCCCGACGGATGAGGAACGGCGGCGTCGCCGCCGGGCTCATCGCCTGCAGGTCTTCGCGCAGCGGCACCTCGCCGGTGGTGAAGTAGGCGATGTTGCCCTTGCGATCGGCGTAGGTGATGTTCTGCGACCCGAAGTCGATCAGGCGCAGTGCCGCTTTGAACTGCGCCAGGTTGCGGGCGCGGTTGAGCGCGCAGAATCCTTCGATGTCGCGGGTCGCGCTGAATGCCGTGGACTGCAGGCTGAGCGCGCTCAGGGCGCCCGTGTCCGGATCCGGCGCCGGGGCGGTGATCAGCGGCCCGTTGTTTCGCCGCGGCACGCTCAGCACCGGCCGGTCGGGCGCGCGAGCGAGGCCGCTGCCGTCGAGCGGGTTGTAGAAGAACGCCTCGAGGCGGGGCACGATGGGTTCCGGGGTACCGTTGTGCAGGATCGACAGGCCGCTCGGCGAGGTCGCGTCCACGACGATCGTTTCGGCGTAGACGTCGCTGATGTCGAGGCGGCTGTTGGTCACGCCCCACGCCAGGTGCCGGTTGTGACCCCGGATCACGCACGGGGTGCCGGCGGCGCTGCTGCCGATCACGTTCAACCCCGGTGCGACGAGGTGCACGTCGTAGAAGATCGGCGGCGTATCGAGCGCCAGGTGGATGTCGTTGGCGAGCAGCGCGTGACCCCACTGCGCGTGCCGGGGGCCGACCACCCAGGTGTTGCTGCCGCCCATGTCCTGGCCGGCCTCGGGCACGCCGGGCAGGCGGGGCAGCTTGCGGACCCGCTGCAGGTACGCACGCGCCTGCTCCATCGCTTTGGCCGACACGCCCGCGCCGGGCCGGTGTGCGCGCAGCGACAGGTCGCGCTGGCCGTCTGTGACCCGTTCGGCGTCCGGCACCGTGGACGCAGGATCGAACGGCGCGCTGCGGAAGAGGTCTTCGAAGAACAGTGCGTCGCCGTCGATTCCGAGCGCGGCACCGAGCGAACGATAGGCACCGAGAGCCACGGTCAGTTCGATGTCGTCGGCGACCAGCAGCGAGGTCGTGGCGGCGATGGCCTTGGCCACCAGTTCACTGTCGAGCGGCTTCCAGCGTGCCACGCTGGACAATGCGAGCGCCCCGTACTCGGGCGGCAGGGTAGCGTCGGCCTCGGCGCGGTCGATGTAGGCGTTCACCCCTTCGCTGTACGCCTGCAGGTCGTCCCTGACCGACTGGGGATGCGCGTCGAGCGAACGTTGTGCCGCCGGGCCGAGGCCGAGGGTGCGCGATATCACGTCGCGCTCGAGCGCGGCCGCGCCGAGGACCTCGGCGAGCGTGCCGGCCACCTGGCGGCGAAACAGGTCCATCTGGAACAGCCGGTCCTGCGCGTGTACCCAGCCCTGGACGTAGAACAGATCGTGGCGGTCGGCGGCGAATATGTGCGGGATGCCGCTCGCGTCGCGGATGAGAAAGACCGGCCGGTGCAGCCCGTCGAGCACTGTTCGGGCTTGCGCCGCGGGCGCCGACACGGACAGCGCGAGAAGAACGAGAAGACAGGATCGAAGTTTCAAGCTGACCTCCTTGACGGGGAGGATCCCCCGACGCGGATACGCGCCAGACGAGTGCCGCGCAACCGATGGTGCGTGCGACACTGCCGGGGCATGATCGGGTTGTTGTTTCGGGACTCGACCTGCATCGAAAGCGAGGGGATGCCGTAAGACAGTGTCGGTGTAAAAAGTGCAGTCGTGGGCAAACTCGAAGCCGTTGATCTGCATCATGCCGCCGCTCTGAACCGGCGGCTCGAAGTCAGCGTGCTCCGCTGCCGGGCCCGGCGACTGACCTGGATCAAACGCCCGCTAATTCTTCCGGCCCACGACCCCTGTGCGGCCGTGCGTTGCCTATACTTTTCACAGTGCTGACGACGAACCCAACCAGGGCTTCGCGGACCAGGATCGTACTGGCCGCAGCGGCCGCTCTCGGCGCGGCCACGGGCGGCTGCTCGAGTTGGCAGGCCCGGCAGGAGACCACCGCGACCGCCCGCGAGCACGCGGCGATGACGGCGCTGGCGGGGTATCGCGACGCGGAGCAGTTCTACGTGAAGTACCGCCAGGACGGGCGCATCGTCTACGCCGGCGGCAACTGGCGCAATCGCGTCGAACTGGTCGAACGCCCCGCGCCGGCACCGCTCGACTATGCCGTCCCGAGCCTCGTGCCCATGCAGTACCACCAGGAGTCGCCCTGGGACGCCCTGCCGCCGGATGCCATCGAGATTCCCGTGCTCGACGTCGGCACGTGGCGCGAGTTGCGCGCGCGCCTGTTGCGCGAAGTCGTGCCGCGCGACGGATCGGGAATCGTGCTCGGCTTCGAGCACACCGACTATTTCCTGTTCTATGACCGGGCTGGCGAGTTCCAGGCGACCCGCCTGATCGACAAGCCGGCGCCGTTGCGCGTCGCAGGCCGCCTGCGTTTCGACGACTTCATGCGCCGCGCCCGCCCGTTGCTCGACGAGTACCTGGCCGAACGCGGTATCGACGACACGGAGTTCGTGTTCAACACGGGCGACACCGGCCCGTACTCGCTGCCGTTCCTGTACGTCAACACCGAGCGGCGTGTGCTGGCGTTCGTGCGCAATGTGCCGTTGCGAGCGGGCGCAACGCTGCCCGTGCCGGGTCTCAAGAGCAGCCAGGTTTTCGGCCACGTGCTCGCCAGCCACTACCACGACCTCTACCTGCGCCCCGTCTCGTCGTTGCACCGCCTGTTCTTCGCGATCACCGACACCGCCGCGCAGTCGGTCGATCTCGACTGGGCGGCGGGCCTCGACGACGGACCGGTGCCGGCGGTCGCCAACGCGCCGCCGATGGACCTCGAGCAGTGGGAAACGCAGCTGGACCGGATCACCACGCGGCCCGTGTCCGCCGGCACCCTGCGGTTCCTGGTGGACGGCGAGGCGTTTTTCACGCGCTTCGTCGAAGCGGTCACGGGCGCCGCCGCGTCGGTGCGCTTGCGCACCTATATCTTCGACAACGACGACTACGCGGTGAGCATCGCCGAGTTGCTCAAACGTCGCTCCAACGAGGGCGTCGACGTCAAGGTGCTGCTGGACGGGTTGGGCACCATCACGGCGACCATGTCGGACTCGCCGTCGCTGCCCGATCACCACCGGGCACCCGCGTCGGTGCGACGGTTCCTGGAGTCGGGTTCACGCGTCGACGTGCGCCAGTCGCCCAATCCGTGGCTGACCGGGGATCACGTCAAGAGCACCGTGATCGACGACCGGATCGCGTTCGTCGGTGGCATGAACATCGGGCGCGAGTACCGCTACGACTGGCACGACCTGATGATGGAGGTGCGCGGCCCGGTGGTCGACACCATCCGCCGCGAGTTCGACGCCGCCTGGGCACACGCCGGGCTGGCCGGCGACCTGGGTTACCTCATCGCGCGGTTGACGCCCGGCCTGGACCGTGCCGGCGAGGGAGGCCACCCGTTGCGCGTGCTGCTCACCGGCGCCGGCAACTACGAGATCTACTCGGCGCAGCACAGGGCGATCCGCTCCGCGCGCAGCTATATCTATGTGCAGAACGCCTACTTCACCGACGATCGACTGTTGCGCGAGTTGATCCGGGCGCGGCGCCGGGCGGTGGACGTGCGCGTCATCATCCCGATGGAGACCGACCACGGGCCGATCACCCGCAGCAACGTGCTGGCGGCGAACCTGATGCTGGCGCACGGCATCCGGGTCTTCCTCTACCCGGGGTTCTCGCACGTGAAAGCCGCGATCTACGACGGCTGGGTGTGCGTAGGCTCTGCGAACTTCGATCGCCTCAGCCTGCGGCTGAACCGCGAGCTCAACCTCGCCACCTCCGACCCCGGCACCGCGCAGCAGTTGCTCGACGTGCTGTTCGAGCCGGACTTCCGCGCCTCGTTTGAACTGACCGAGCCCATTCCCGAGCGCTGGGTGGACCACCTGGTCGAGATCGTCGGCGACTTTTTCTACTGAGCGCCCGGCGCTCAGAAGCGCAGGGCGATGCTCGCGAAGTCGGCAACGTCGTCGAAGCGGGTGTAGGCGAGCTCGAGGCGCGCCCGGCCGATGAAGATCCCGAGCCCGCCGCCGATCGCCGGGCCGGTGTCGCGGCTCGAGCGGCCGGCGACCGTGACCTGGTGCTCGACGAGCCCGGCACGGGCGTGGAAGTAGACCGTGCCGGTGGTCTTGACGAGGGCGTACAGCGCGTTGGTGTGCACGGCGATGTCGGCGCCGCCGCGCGAGCGCCCGTCACGCACGGTGCCCGTGACCTCGGCGGCGAAGCCGAGGTCCGCCAGCAGCACGTCGAGATCGATGCCGAGTGTCACGCCCGCGTTGATCGGGTCGCGGGCTCGCGCCTGCTGCAGCAGCATCGTGCCGGTTTCGACGCCGAGCAGCAGTTCGCCGTGCGCCGCGGGGGCGAGCAGCGCGGCGGCAACCAGCAGCGCGGCGGGTGCGGGTCCGACGGGAGAACGGATGCGGACACGCCGCAAGACGATCGCCGATACCGCTCGCCATCCGATGCCTGCCCGCTGGACGGCCATTCAGTGCGCCGGCCCGTCGATCAGGCGCCAGATGAGGTGCCCGACCTGCGGGCGGTAGATGTCGGAGTGGGCCCCGCCCTCGGTGCCCGGGACGCCGAAGCGCATCAACGCGGAGGTGTCGATGTAGTGGATCTTGGCAGGCGCGTCGGCGGCGGCGATGCTGCCGTCGCTGCGCGCGGCGGTGCAACTGACGCTGACCGGCTGAGGCCGGGCGCAGAAACGCGCGCGCACCTCCGGGTCGCCGACCATGTCGGTCCAGAACAGTGGCGCGTAGGCGGCATCGTTGTCGGACGCGGTGAACACGAAGCGGCGTATGCGCGGGCAATAGTCCCGGTAGTAGAGGTTCTCGTACAACAGGTCGTCGCGATCGGCGAAGCGGCGCAGCGAGAACGCCGGCGACAGGCCGACGAAGTCGGTCACCTGCGCGGCGCCGTCGGTGATCGGCCGAGCGCCCGGGGCGCGGCGGATCCCCAGCGGCACGCACAGTGCCATCGAGGCCGCGCGCGCGCCGAAACTGTGACCGATGACCGAGATCCGGATCGTGTCGCCGAGGGGCAGTACCGCCTCCTGCAGCAGCACGCCTAGCCAGGTGAAGCCGAGGATGTCGGCGCGGTCGGCGATCGGCGGGTAGGCGATCGCCTCCCACAGCGGGTCGAACCAGCGACTGGCGAAGAAACTCGACCAGGTGATACCGACGAACAGCGGTCGGAAGTCCGACCCGCCGCTGCGCCGGATCGACCACATGATCGACTTGTAGTTGCGAATCGCTTCTTCCTGCGCCGTGTCGAGGCCCATGATCGCCACCACCAGGTGCGTGTAGTCGCCATCGCGCACGTCGTCGGCGAGGCGGCGCCCGAGCAGGTCGATCGCATGCCAGCCGTTGCGGAACGCCGAGCGGTAGGTCTCGGGCGATCCGCTCGGGGGCGCGCCATCCTCGCAGTAGTCCATCAGCGCCGCGCCGTGATTCTGGTAGAGGCTGTAGAGGGCGCAGTTGCCCTCGCCGAACGGCCTGCCCTCGTAGCGCAGCACGTGGGAGACGACCGGAACGTGGTAGTTGAGGGTCTTCAGCAGGCGCCGGGCCGTGTAACCGGCCGTGTGCGCGCGCGTGTCGATGTGCACGTCGTCGCGGCCGTTGGACGCGCGCCGCCGCGTGGTCTCCTCGAAACCGACGATGTAGCCGGGAAAATTGAGCGCGATGCCGCTCGGGTAGTAGACCGCGATGTGGTCGAGGGCGTGGAAGTACCCGGTCGTTCCCAGCGCCTGCTCGGCGTCGGCGTAGTAGCGATCGATGCTGCACCCCGCCGCCAACAGGCCGATGCCGATCGCGAAACCGGCGGTCCACCGGCGGGGCCGGTGCAGTCGTGATCTGACCAAGCGAGGCTGCACGCGCTCGTTGCCTCCCCGCGGCCGTCCCGGACGGCTGGATAGCCCGGCGGCGTGAACCGCCGGCGGTCCGCGGGCCGCAGCGCCGGTGTCAGCAGTGACTCTAGTGAGCCGATTGCCCGGCTTGTTGACATGGGTCAACGACCCGCGGGTTGTACGTAGTCTCGTGGTCACCGTGAAGGCATCGCACACCAGGATCGGGCCGGGGTCGACGGCGGTGCGGGCGACTCGCAGCCGCGCTGCACGCCCGCGAGCACGGCGGCGCGGGGTGTAGGGGTTGCGATGGGCAAGGCACTGCCGCATCACCGCTACCTGCTTGTGCTCGCCGGGTTGTTCCTCGTGCTGTTCGTGGCACTCGGTATCGAGCCGTCGCACCGCCAGGACTGGGCGCTGGAGAACGCGCTGGTCGTCGCCTTCGCCGTGGGCCTGGGATTGTCCTGCCGCTCGTTCACCTTCTCGCGCGTGTCCTACACGTTGATCTTCCTGTTTCTGTGCCTGCACGAGGTGGGTGCCCACTACACCTACTCCGAGGTCCCGTACGACCGCTGGTTCGCCGACCTCACCGGGCGCTCGTTCGATGCGCTGATGGGGTGGGAGCGCAACAACTTCGATCGCATCGTGCATTTCTGCTACGGGTTGCTGCTGGCCTACCCGATTCGCGAGATCTTCCTGCGCATCGCGGGCGTCGCCGGCTTCTGGGGCTATTTCCTGCCCTTCGACGTGACCATCTCCACCTCGCTGACGTACGAATTGATCGAGTGGGGTGCCGCGGTCGTTTTCGGCGGCGAGCTCGGGATGGCCTACCTCGGCACGCAGGGCGACGTCTGGGACAGCCACAAGGACATGCTGCT
>JBFJWO010000109.1:0-11726 GCA_041623575.1 Gammaproteobacteria bacterium | reverse complement strand
CCTCGGGCGCCTTCGGTGCCATCCCGCTGTTCGCGGGCACCTTGATGATCACGGTCATCGCCATGCTGGTGGCCGCCCCCATCGGTTTGATGTCGGCCATCTACCTGGCCGAGTACGCCGATCGGCGCGTGCGTGCGATCGCCAAGCCGTTGCTGGAGATCCTGGCCGGTGTCCCGACCGTCGTCTACGGGTTCTTCGCGGCCCTCACCGTAGCGCCGCTCGTGCGCGGCGCCGGCGAGAGCCTGGGGCTGACGGTGTCCTCCGAGAGCGCGTTCGCCGCCGGCATGGTCATGGGCATCATGATAATTCCGTTCGTGTCCTCGCTCGCCGACGACGTCATTACAGCGGTGCCGCAGTCGCTGCGCGACGGCTCATTGGGGCTCGGCGCCACGCGCTCGGAGACCATCCGCCAGGTCGTGATCCCGGCCGCGTTGCCGGGCATCGTGGGCGGCCTGCTGCTGGCCGTCTCGCGCGCCATCGGCGAGACCATGATCGTGGTCATGGCCGCGGGCCTCAGCGCCAACCTGACCGCCAACCCGTTCGAGTCGGTGACCACGGTGACCGTGCAGATCGTGGTGCTGCTGATCGGCGACCAGGAGTTCGACAGCCCCAAGACGCTCGCCGCGTTCGCGCTGGGACTGATGCTGTTCGTCACGACCCTGGTGCTCAATGTCATCGCCCTGCACGTCGTGCGCAAGTACCGGGAGCAGTATGAGTAGCCAATCGCCGGCGCACAGCATCGAGCGGGTGCGCAAGGGCCTCGGGAAACGTTACGCGGCCGAGAAGCGGTTCCGGTTCTACGGCGTCGCCTCCATCGCCATCGGCTTCGCCTTCCTGCTGATACTGTTCGCGAGCATCGTCGGCACCGGCTACCCGGCGTTTACCCAGACCTACGTGCGCCTCGAGGTGGCGCTTACCCCGCAGCTGCTGGATGTCCCGGTCGGCGCCACGCCGCAGCAGCTCTCGAACGCCGACTACGACGGCCCGGTGAGGGCGGCGCTGCGCGAGCGCTTCCCCGAGGTGCGCGGGCGGCGCGACCTCCGCGCCCTGTACGGGCTGATCAGCACCGGCGCGGCGTTCCAGCTGCGCGACCTGCTGCTGTCCGATCCGGGCCTGCTCGGCACCACGCAAACGGTGTGGCTGATCGCCGACGACGATCTCGATACCTTCGTCAAGGGTCAGATCGAGCGCGAGCTGCCGGAGTCCGAGCGGCGCATCAAGGACAACCAGCTCGAGTGGATCGACGCGCTGCGCGCCGAGGAGCGTATCGAGCGGCGCTTCAACACCATCTTCTTCACCGCCGGGGATTCCCGCGAGCCCGAGCTCGCCGGCATCCGCGGCGCGGCGATGGGTTCGTTCTACATGCTGCTGGTGACGCTGGTGCTGTCGTTCCCGATCGGCATCGCAGCGGCGGTCTATCTCGAGGAGTTCGCGCCACGCAACCGCTTCACCGACCTGATCGAGGTCAACATCAACAACCTGGCGGCGGTGCCGTCCATCGTGTTCGGGCTGCTGGGGCTGGCGGTGTTCATCAACTTCTTCGGCCTGCCGCGCTCGGCGCCGCTGGTGGGCGGGCTGGTGCTGACCCTGATGACGTTACCGACCATCATCATCGCGAGCCGTGCCGCCCTGAAATCGGTGCCGCCGTCGATCCGCGAGGCGGCGCTCGGTATCGGCGCCTCGAAGATGCAGACCGTCACGCACCACGTCCTGCCGCTTGCCATGCCGGGCATGCTGACCGGGACCATCATCGGCATGGCGCAGGCGCTCGGCGAGTCGGCGCCGCTGCTGATGATCGGCATGGTGGCGTTCATCGTCGACATCCCGGGCGGGCCGTTGGACCCCGCCACCGCGCTCCCGGTGCAGATCTACCTGTGGGCGGACAGCCCGGAACGGGCCTTTCTCGAGCGTACCTCGGCGGCCATCCTGGTGCTGCTGGCTTTCCTCATCGCCATGAACGCGCTGGCGGTGGTCCTGCGCAAGCGCTTCGAGAAGCGCTGGTGAGCTTGAACGCGAAGGAGGTTCTGTAGTGCAATCCATGGCTGTAGCAACGCAACCGATCGGTGAGCTGGAAGTGGGCGCACGGGCTGTCGAACCGGAGCTGGAGAGTATTGCGGCGTCGGGTACGGTCGGCCGGATCGAGGTCGAGGACGCAAAAATGCGCATGCGCGAGGTCGACGTCTACTACGGCGACAAGCAGGCGATCCGCAACGTGAGCCTGGACATCGCGCCCAACGAGGTGATTGCCATGATCGGCCCGTCGGGCTGCGGCAAGTCCACCTTCCTGCGCTGCTTGAACCGGATGAACGACACCATCGAGGGTTGCCGGGTCAGCGGCTCGCTGCTGCTCGACGGGCAGGACATCTACGCGCGCGAGATCGACGTGGTGGAGTTGCGCGCCCGCGTCGGCATGGTGTTCCAGAAGCCGAACCCGTTTCCCAAGTCGATCTACGACAACGTCGCCTACGGGCCGCGCATCCACGGGCTGGCTGCCAACCGCGCCGAGCTCGAGGAGATAGTGGTCACCAGCCTGCAGAAGGCCGGTCTGTTCGGGGAAGTGAAAGACCGCCTGCACGAGCCCGGCACGGGGTTGTCCGGCGGGCAGCAGCAGCGCCTGTGTATCGCGCGCGCGATCGCGGTGAGCCCGGAGGTGATTCTCATGGACGAGCCCTGCTCGGCGCTCGATCCGATCGCTACCGCGCGCATCGAGGAGCTGATCGACGAGTTGCGCCAGAACTTCACCATCGCGATCGTCACCCATTCCATGCAGCAGGCGGCGCGCGTATCCCAGCGCACCGCCTATTTCCACCTCGGGCTGCTGATCGAGGTGGGCGAGACGGCCAGCGTGTTCACCAACCCCGAGCACAAGCTGACCGAAGACTACATCACCGGCCGCTTCGGCTGATTTCGCGGAGAGTCCCATGGACGCCGACAAGCTACACCTCAGCCAGCACATCTCGCAGCAGTTCAACCACGAGCTGGAGGACGTGCGCAACAAGGTCATGGGGATGGGCGGGCTGGTGGAGAAGCAGGTCGCCGACGGGTTGCGCGCGCTGCTCGAAGGCGACAGCGAGCTCGGCGAGACCGTCTCCACCACCGACTACCGGGTCAACTCGCTGGAGGTCGACATCGACGAGGAGTGCACCATGATCCTCGCCCGGCGCCAGCCCGCCGCCAGCGACCTGCGCCTGGTGGTCACCATCATCAAGACCATCACCGACCTCGAGCGCATCGGCGACGAGGCGGAAAAGCTGGGGCGCTTCGCCGTCACCCTGGCCAGCGCCCAGCACAAGCCGCCCTACTACTCCGACCTCCAGCACCTCGGCGAGCACGTCAAGCGCATGCTGCACGACGCGCTCGACGCCTTCGCCAGGATGGACGTGGAGGCCGCGCTGAAGACCGCCGCGCTCGACCCGGACATCAACCGCGAGTACGAGTCGCTGCAACGCCTGCTGATCACGCACATGATGGAGGACCCGCGCGAGGTGAAGAACGTGCTCGCGGTGAACTGGTGCGCCCGTGCGCTCGAGCGCATCGGCGACCACGCCAAGAACCTCTGCGAGTACGTGGTCTACATGGTCAAGGGCAAGGACATTCGCCACACCAGCCTCGAGCGGGTGCAACGCGAGCTCGGCGCAGGCGGCGACCACGCCTGAGCCGGCGGCCTCACTGCGCTTCGGGCTGGCTCGCCGGGCTGTAGACGAGGATCTCGGCGAGCTCGCGCGAGTCGCGCTCGAAGCCCACCAGGGCCTGCCCGAAACGCAGCTTCAGCTGGTAGAAGCGCAGTGCCTCGGCCCGTGGGCCGAGCGCGGCGAGTCGCTCGCGGACCTCGGGGAACAGGGCGGCCACCGCAACCGGGTCGACGGCATGCTCCTCGACCGCGTCCCAGTGCTCGGCGAGCGGCTCGTAGCGATCGCTGCGCAGCTGGATCTCCGGCAATCCGTTCAGCACGTCGGCAAGGTACTGCCCGTACTGCTCCGGCGGGAACGGGCGCACGTAGAGCCGTGCCGGGTGGGCGTCGCTCAGCGCATCGACGTCGCGCGGGGTGTGGCCGGCATCGCGCAACAGCCCGTGCGCTTCGTCGAGGACCTCGTGCGCCAGCGAGTAGAACTGCTGGCCGGCGAACACGATCGCCACCGTGCGCTGGCTGTAGACCGTCCAGGTGCCCCACACCAGCGCGACTACCTGCACCAGCGCGATCAGGCCGAGATCGAGCGCCAGCTCGGGTTGTTTCTTCTTGCGGGGGTCGAAGAACACCAGGGTCAGGGCCGGACCCAGCACCACGTCGACCAGCGCGATGATCCGGATGCCCTGCCAGCCGCCGTCGCTCGCGAAGAACGGCCCCGGGAACCAGTCCAGCACCATCAGGGCGGCCAGCGCCGCGAAAATCGCCAGGCTGACGCCGAGGTGGATGGCGAACACGCGGGCGCGCGAGACCCGCTCCAGGATCGGTTTCGCCGGTGTGCCGTTCACGCTGCGCCCAGCAACAACTCCAGCAGCGCTTTCTGGGCGTGCAGCCGATTTTCCGCCTCTTCCCAGACGACGCTGCGCGGCCCGTCGATGACTTCGCTCGTCACCTCCTCGCCGCGGTGGGCCGGCAGGCAGTGCATGAACAGCGCGTCCCCCGCCGCCAGCGAGAACAGTGCCTGGTCGACCTGGAACCCCGCGAAAGCGCGTTCGCGCTCGCGCTGCTCCTCCTCCTGGCCCATGCTCGCCCACACGTCCGTGACCACGAGGTGCGCGCCGCTGACCGCGGCCGCGGGCGCGTCCACGAGGTGTACGTTGGGGCAACCCGCCAGCAGCGCCGGGTCCGGCGCATAGCCCTCGGGGCAGGCGATGCGCAGCTCGAAGCCGAGCAGCCGGGCGGCGTTGACGAACGAGTTGCACACGTTGTTGCCGTCGCCCACCCAGGCCGCCACGCGAGCCTCCAGCGGACCGTGGTGGCTGGCCCACGTCTGCAGGTCGGCGAGCAGCTGGCAGGGGTGCAATCGATCGCTCAGCCCGTTGATCACCGGCACCGTCGAGTTCTCAGCAAACGTCTCCAGCAGCTCGTGGCTGAAGGTGCGGATCATGATCGCGTCCGCCATGCTCGAGAGCACCTTGGCGGTGTCGGCCACCGGCTCCCCGCGCCCCAGCTGGGTGTCGCGCGGCGACAGGAACAACGCGTGCCCGCCGAGCTGCGCCATCCCCGCCTCGAACGAAACGCGCGTGCGGGTGGAGGATTTCTCGAACAGCATGGCGAGCGTCTTGCCCTGGAACGGCTGGTACCGTTCGCCGCGGTGATGCATCTCGCGCAACTCGTGGGCGCGCTCGATCAGCGCCAGCAGTTGCTCGCGCGAGCAGTCGAGCAGGCTCAGGAAGTGACGGGGCGGGCCGGACATGCTCGAGCGGCCGCTCAGGCGGCATCCTCGCCGAGGAACCCGGCGATCAGCTCGCCCACGGTTTCGACGATGGTCTGCACCTCTGCCTCGGTGACGATCAACGGTGGCAGCAGCCGCACGACGCTGCCGCCGGTGACGTTGATCAGCAGGCCGCGCTCGAGCGCCCGCTCGACGAGCACCGCGCAGTCGCGTTCGAGCACCACGCCGACCAGCAGGCCCAGCGATCGGATCTCGCGCACGCCCTCGAGCGCCGCAAGACGCGCGTGCAGCCCGTCGTGCAGTTGCCTGCCGCGGGCCGCGGCGTTCTCGATCAGCGCGTCGGCTTCGAGGGCGTCGAGCACCGCCAGTGCCGCGCTGCAGGCGAGCGGGTTTCCGCCGAAGGTCGAGCCGTGGTGGCCGGGTTGCATCAGCTCGGCCGCGGCGCCCCGCGCCAGGCAGGCCCCGATCGGCACGCCATTGCCGAGGCCCTTGGCGAGGGTGACGACGTCCGCCTCCACGCCCGCGTGCTGGTGCGCGAGCCAGCGCCCGCTGCGGCCCATCCCGGACTGGATCTCGTCGAGCATGAGCAGCCAGCCGTGGCGCTCACACAGCTCGCGCACGCCGCGCAGGTAGCCCGCCTCGGGGATCACGATACCGGCTTCGCCCTGGACCGGCTCGACCAGGACCGCAACGACGTCGCGGCTGTTCTCGGCGATGGCCCGCAGCGCCTCGAGGTCGTCGAAGGGCGCGCGCACGAAGCCGGCCACCAGCGGCTCGAACCCGGCCTGCACCTTGCGGTTGCCGGTCGCCGTGAGCGTCGCCAGCGTGCGCCCGTGAAAGGCGTTCTCCATCACCACGATGGCGGGAGCGTCGACGCCCTGCGCATGGCCGTGCAGGCGCGCCAGCTTGATGGCCGCCTCGTTGGCTTCGGCGCCGGAATTGCAGAAGAACACCTTGTCCTGGCCGCTCAGCGCGCACAGGCGCCGGCCCAGGGCCTCCTGGGCAGTGATGCGGTAGAGGTTCGAGGTGTGCACCAGTTGCGCGGCCTGTGCG
Organism: Gammaproteobacteria bacterium; assembly: GCA_041623575.1. Lineage (GTDB taxonomy): Bacteria > Pseudomonadota > Gammaproteobacteria > JAHELT01 > JAHELT01 > JAHELT01. The sequence goes on along the minus strand of JBFJWO010000109.1, from coordinate 5,313 downwards.
CACAGCGCCTCGGTGACCCGCGGGTGCGCGTGCCCGAGCCCGCACACGGCGATGCCCGAGAGCGCGTCGAGATAGCGTTTACCCTGCTCGTCCCACAGCCACACGCCCTCGCCGCGCGCGAAGGCCACCGGCAGGCGCCGGTAGGTACCCATCAGCGACTGGGCGGCGTTGTGGCCCTCGGTGCCTGCCATCGCCAGGGAGGCGCGTGTCGGCTGCGTTGCTCCCCGCCTGCTAGAAGGGCAGGCCGTGGCCGTGCCCGACCATGCACATCAGCATCGGGATCGACAGCGCGGTGTTGGTGCGCGAAGCCATGGTGGCCACGAAGCGGGCCTTGCCTTTCTCCTCGTCGGTGGCCGGCACCATGCCCAGCACTTTCTTCTGGTTCGGCCAGATCAGCACCCAGACGTTGAACAGCATGATGGTGCCGAGCCAGGCGCCGACGCCGATGATGGCAGCGCCCTGCTGCAGCGTGAAGGCGTTGACGATACCGATGCCCATGGTCTCCAGCGCCGCCGCGCCGGTCACCCAGGTCGCCACCGCGGCCCAGCGAAACCACAGCAGCGCCCGGGGCGCCACGTACTTGCCGATCGCCGCCGGCCCCGGCCCGTCCTTGTCCGCCGCCGCTGCCGCCATTGCCGGGACCTGGATGAAGTTGAAGTAGTACAACAGGCCGATCCAGGTGACGCCGGACAGGACGTGCAGCCAGACTTCTAACGACCAGAGGTTCATGATGTTCGCTCCCTAGGACAGTCCGGACGCGCCGCGCGGGCGGCGTCGATCAGGAAGTCATTGTTGTTCAGAGGATGATGGCGATTATGATGGCCAGCACGAAGCCGGTGACGATCGTGCCGGTAATGGATTGCAGTGGATTCATGCTCCGATCCTCAGGTGTAAGGTGCTTGGGTTCAGCCCGCCGGAACCGGCCGGCAGCGGCGATTCAGCGCTTGCAGCCGATCGGCGCGAAGCATAAGTGAGGCCTTGCCATAAATCAATAAACGCCCGTATTGCAACCGTTTTTGGCGTTTCTCCCGGGCGCGCATTCGGCTACCATGAGCGCCTGGTCGAGGGCGCGGGCGTGATTCACGCCGGTGCCTTCCCGGCAGGTCAACCCAGAGGAACGGCGTGAGCGATTCCAAGCTGCAGGCGCTTAGCGCGCGGCAACGTTCGAAAAAGGGCCAGCATCCCGAACCGGAGAAGCTCGAGGTGCTGGACGCCCTGAGCGGGCGGGTGCACGAGTTCATGGAACGGCACAAGTCCCGGCGCCGGCTGTGGTTTCCCGGCGAGTTGCTGCCCGCCGGCCCGGCCATGACGGGCGCCGACGAGGACCGTCTGCACGAACTGCGCGCCCGCGCGCGAGAGCTGCCGATCGGCGTGCGCGTGTCGCTGGTGTTGAACCAGCTGACCGAAGAAGGCCTGCCGCATTTCCATCGGCTCATCGCCACCCACCTGCCGCAGCGTTCGGCGTGGTCGGAGTGGAACTTCCTGTGGACGGCCGAAGAGGACCGCCACGGTTGCATCCTGCGCGACTACATGCGCGATTCGCGCGTGGTCGACAGCCTCGAGGTGGACATCCTGCAGCACGACTACCTGGCCGACGGGTTCGATCCCGACTGGAACCGCGACCCCTATCGCCTGCTCGCCTACACCAGCCTGCAGGAGCGCGCCACCCAGGTGGCCCACGCCGGCACCGGGCGCAAGGCGCGCGAGTACGAACCGCTGATCGGCGACATCCTCAGCGCGGTGGCCGGCGACGAGGCCCGCCATTTCGTGTTCTACCGCGACGTGTTCGGGGAGTTGCTCGACCTCGACATCAACCGGGCGTTGGCGGCCCTGCTGAAGGTGGCGCCGGCGTTGACGATGCCGGGCATGAGGATCCCGGGCTTCGACGCCATGGCGCGGGTCGTGGCGCGCGCCGGGATCTACGGGCCGCGGGACTACCGCCGCATCGTGAAGCAGCTGCTGGAGCACTGGCGTATCGGCGAGCGCACCGGCCTGAGCGGCGAGGGTGCCCGGGCGCAGGACAAGCTCATGGCCCTGCCGGCGCGCCTGCAGCGCCTGATCGAGCGCCAGACCGATCGGGTCGAGGCGGCGCTGGAGACGCGTTTCGGCTTCCTGCCCGACGCGGTGCCGGCCGACTGAGCGCGCCGGGCGAGCGCCCGGCATTGAAAATCCGCCCGGCGCCGCCACCTTTGCCGGGTTTGGAGCGATAACCCTACCCGAGTTGTATTTATTCACGGCCGCCCGAGGGTTAGACTCGGTCGATCAACGGCAGCCCGATTTCGAGGTAACCCCATGGACCCGATGGAAAAGATTCGCGAGCAGGTCGAGAACAACCCGGTTCTGATCTACATGAAAGGCACGCCGCAGATGCCCATGTGCGGGTTCTCGAGCCGCACCGTCGAGGCGCTGAAACGCTGCGGTCAGGAATTCGGCTACGTCAACGTGCTGGCCGACCGCGACGTCATGGAGAATCTCAAGCGCTTCTCCGACTGGCCCACCTTCCCGCAGGTCTACATCAACGGCGAGCTGGTCGGCGGCTGTGACATCACGCTGGAGTTGTTCGAGCAGGGCAAGCTGCAGGAGATGATCGGCGAGGCCGTCAAGGGCAAGGCCTGACCCGCTAGCGCGCGCCGCGGGCAGGCAGGTCTGCGTGCGCCGCCCGCGTCAGTAGCGGATCTGCCGGGAGCCGTCCTCGCGAGCGTCGCGCAACTGGCGCCGCGCGTCTTCCACCATGGAGCGGGGCGTCGGGTTGTCCGGCTGGTCCTCGAACATGCTGGCGCCGATCGAGACGCTCACCGCCACGTCGCCCTCGGCGAGCCCGATCGGGCGCTCGCAGATCTCCGAGAGCAGGCGTTCGAACGCGGTGGCGCGAAACGCCGCCACGTCCGGGTAGTGCAGCACCACCGCGAACTCGCCGGGTGCCATCACGCAGGCCAGGTCGGTGGGGCGGATCGTGCGCTGGATGCGCCGCGCGATACCGATCTGCAACTGCTCCGTGGCCGACGGGGCCCGCCCCGCCACCAGCGCCGGCCAGTCGTCGACGCCCACCAGCGCACAGCACACCCCGCCACCGCGCGCCGAGACCTCGGCAAGCAGCGCCTCGAGCTGTTGCTGGAGATAGGTGGCGTTGCCGAGCCCGGTCAGCGGGTCGCGCGCGGACTGCTCGGTCAGGGCCCGGTTCGACTGCTGCAGCCGCTGGGCGCTCTGCAGCAGCATGTTGTGCAGCGCCGCCGAGTTGCCGGCGGCGTAGACCCGGGCGATCAGCTCCTCGTGCTCGAACGGCTTGCGGATGAAGTCGTCCACCCCGCGGCGGAAGGCCGTGACCAGGGCGCTGACCCCGTCCAGGGCCGTGCACAGGATGATCGAGGTGTAGCCGTTGCGCTCCTCGTCGAGCTGGCGAACGCGGTTGGTCAGCTCCAGCCCGTCCATCTCCGGCATGGACCAGTCGGCCACCAGCACGTCGGCACGGCGTTCCGCCATCAGGTCGAGCGCGTTGAGGGCCGAATCGGCGACCCGGATGTCGGTGTAGCCGGCCTTGCTCAGCACGCTGTTGAAGACCGCCCGGCCGAACTTGGTGTCGTCGACGACGACCACCGCCAGGTCGTCGATGATCAGGCTGACGTCACTCGTTGCCATACGAAGGCGGAGGGGGGTAGCGGGTGCCGGGGCTCCTGCTGTTGAGCGATTCCCAGCGGTTGAGGATAGTGCAGAACAGCGCCGCGGTCTTTTCGGTGTCGTACACGGCCGAGTGCGCCTCGGAGGCCTCCCAGCCGAGCCCGGCCGCATCGGCCGCCCGCGCGAGCACGGTCTGGCCGTACGCCAGCGCGGCGAGCGACACGGTGTCGAGGCTGCTGAAAGGGTGGAAAGGGTTGCGCTTGTGCCCGGTGCGCGCCACCGCGGCGTTGATGAAGCTCAGGTCGAAAAAGGCGTTGTGCCCCACCAGGATCGCCCGCGAGCACTCGTGCTCGCGCACCGCGGCACGGATCGGTTTGAACACGTAGTCGAGCGCTTCGCGTTCGGCGCGCGCGGCGCGCAGCGGATGAAACGGGTCGATGCCGGTCACCTCCAGCGATTTCTGGTCGAGGTTGGCGCCCTCGAACGGCACCACGTGCGTCGAGTAGCGCTCGGCCGGCGCCAGCATGCCGTCGTCGTAGCTGAGGAGGATCACCGCGATCTCCAGCAGCGCGTCCCCCGCGGGGTCGAAGCCGCCGGTCTCGACGTCCACGACCACCGGCAGGAAGCCGCGGAATCGGTGTTTGAGCCGGACCACCCGGCCCGGCTGGTAGCGGTGCCAGTTGACCGCTTTCTCGCCCTGTTGTGTCACTGCACGCCCGTGCCGCCCGTTTGAACCTGCGGATTGTAGCGAGCCAGCCTGCCGAGCGGGGCTTTTTCGCGCGATTTGCGCACACCCGGCCCGGCCGCGACCGGCAGTCCGGGGCCGCGGCGCCAGCCCCCCGTGCACCTTTCGCACGCGGGTGGCGGCCGTGCGAGGGGGCGCGGTATGCTGTCCGCCATGCGTGCAAGGACGGCCTCACTACCGCTGATCGCGGCTCTCACCCTCACCGGCCAGGGCGCGGCGGCGGCCGTGCCGCAGCGCTTCGCGGAGGGGTTGCTGTGGGAAGTGCGCGCCCGCGCCGCCCCGCCCAGCTACCTGTTCGGCACGCTGCACAGCGACGACCGCCGGGTGGTGGCGTTGCCGGTCGAGGTCGAGGACGCGCTGGCGCGCAGCCGGCGCTTCGCGCTCGAGGTGGAATTGACCCCGGGCGCGGTCGCCGAACTCGGCCAGCGCATGCTGCTGGCGCCGGGCGAGTCGCTGGAGCAGTTGCTGCCCGACGAGGGCTGGCGGCGCCTGCATGCGGCCGGGGCTGCGCGGGGCCTGTCGATCGACGTGCTGCGCCGCATGCAGCCGTGGGCCGTGACCATGACCCTGAGCGCGCCGCCCCGCCAGGGCGGCGCCACGCTGGACGTGGTGCTGCAGCAACGGGCACGGCGGGCCGGGGCGGAGGTGTTCGGGCTGGAATCGGTCGCCGAGCAGGTCGCGGTGTTCGAGGCCTTCGAACGCGCCGAGCAACTGGCGATGTTGAGCCACACGTTGAACAACCTGCGGCTGATCAGCCGTGGCGTGGACGAGTTGATCGACGCCTGGCTGGCGCGTGACCTGGCGGCAATGCAGGCGCAGGTCGAAGGCCACGTGCGGCTCGGCGACGAAGCGCTCAACCGCCGCTTCCTGCGCGAGTTGCTGGACAAGCGTAACGAGCGGATGTTCGAGCGAATGCGCCCGAGCCTGCGCGAAGGCGGCACGTTCGTGGCCGT
>JBFJWO010000108.1:0-11730 GCA_041623575.1 Gammaproteobacteria bacterium | reverse complement strand
TCGTTGCCGCCCCGGTCCTGTGACGATGGTCACAAAACCCGCCGCCCGGCGGATTTTGCCTAGTTGAACTCGGCGCGCAACGCGGCCACCGCCTGGGTGCGCTCGAAATCGTAGAATTCCACGCCCGACTCGTTGCGGGCATAGGTGGCATGGGCGCGCACGCTGTAGGTCCGGTCGATGAGCCAGGTCCAGTTGGCGCTCAGTGCGGTATAGGTGTCGTCGCGGTCCTCGTTGAAGGTGACGTCGGGCGCGGCGTAGTCGCTGGTCTGGCCGCTCAGCGCCAGGCGCAGGGTGGAACGCGCGGCCAGGGTCAACTGGGTACCCACGCGCAGGCCGACCAGGCTGCGCTCGGCGACGCTCTCGGCGACCGGGCCGTCCTCTTCGGGTTGCTCGTCACCGACGTAGACGCTCGCGAACCAGACCGGGGCGAGGCGCCCGGCGAACTGGGTCGAGTAACCGGCGCCGACGGTCGTGAAGGTGGAATCGCGGATCTCCTGGTCGGGGTACTGCAGGCTCGCGACCTGGCCGAACACCGAGAACCGGCTGCGTTGCGAGGTGTTCAGCCGCCAGTCGACGTTCAGCGCGCTCAGGTTGCGCAGTTCGTCGTCGTCGAACACGTAGCTCTGGTACTGCAGGTCGGCCTGCAGGCGATGGTCGCCCCGGCGCCAGAGCAGGCCGCCCTGCGCGTTCAGCGTGTGGTTGTCGAACTGGTCGTTGTCGGCGTGGGCGCGCATCTCCGCACCGAGCGTGCCGAATCCCGAGGTGGCGGGCGTGAACGGGACGCTGACCCGGCCGCCGCCCAGCAGGCCGACGAACGTGTCGGACGTCTCCTGGCTGTCCTCGGCGAGCTGGAAACCGCCACCGAGATCGCCGGTGTCGGGGGCGCTGTTGACGTTGCTGTCGCTGCCCAGTCCCAGCTCGAGAAAACCGCCCGCGGTGGTCCGGTAGCGACCTTCGTGCAAGCGGATGGCATCGAGGAAACGATCGATCCTGGCGCGCACGGTGGGCGGCGGATCGGCCTGCAGCACCAGCTCGAACTCGGCGCGGGCCCGCGCGTACTCCTCCAGCACGAAGTAGCCGCGTGCCATCTCGAGCCGCGCGGCCTGGTTGTCGCTTTCCAGCGCCAGCACGCGCTCGAGCGCGAACACCCCGGCGCTCGCGTTGCCGCTGTCGATGGCCGCCAGTCCGTACAGGTAGTCGAACGCCGGGTCGCCTTCCTGTTCGTCGCGATAACGCTCGGCGTAGGCGAAGGCGGCGCTGGCGTTGCCCCGCTCCACCATCTGCTGCAGTTGCGCGAGATCGAACTGGGCGAGCGCCGTAGCGGGCGACAACAGCATCGCGGCGAGCAGCGTGCGGATCGCGATTCGAGCGCTGCCGCGCACGGCCTTGCCGGGCTCGATCGCTGCAGCGGACACTCGAAACCCGGCCGGCGGCGCGTGACTGGTCATTGGCTTTTGTTTTGGGTGTGGGACGGACGCCCTCAACGGTAGCACAAAAAGCGCCCCCCCAGACATTTGGTGCCCGCCCGGCGGCGCCGGCTTCGCGCGCCCGGCGCAGTTTGCGATAATGCGCCGGCACCACGCGTCGACGATCACACCGGCCCCCGGGAGCTGCCACCGATGAGTTCGCAGGTTGCCGCGATCCGGCTGAAGAAGAACGAAGAACGCCGACTGCGTGCCGGCCACCTGTGGGTGTTCAGCAACGAGATAGACAACGCGCTGACGCCGCTCGCCGGTTTCGAGCCCGGGCAACTCGTCGAAGTGCTGAGCCACCGCGGCAAGCCGGCCGGCTTCGGCTACGTCAATCCCAACTCGCTGATCGCGGTGCGACTGCTGGCGGCGCGCCCACAACCCGTCGAGACCCTGCTGCGCGAACGCCTCGGCGCGGCGCTGGCCCTGCGCCGGCAGTTGTTCGAACGCCCCTTCTACCGCCTGGTCAACGGCGAGGGCGACCTGCTGCCCGGGCTGGTGGTCGATCGCTTCGACGACGTCGCGGTGATGCAGTTGAACACCTACGGCATGGAACGGTTGCGCGATGCGTTGCTCAACGAACTGCGCGCGCTGTTGCCGCTGTCGGCCATCGTGCTGCGCAACGACTCGAGCGCCCGGGCGCTGGAGGGCCTGACGCGCGACGCCGGGCAGGTGTTCGGCGAGGCGCGCGAGCACCTGCTGGTCGAGGAGGGCGAGTGTCGTTTCCAGGCGCCGTTCACCGCCGGGCAGAAAACCGGCTGGTACTACGATCAGCGCGAAACGCGCGAGCGGATGCTGCCTTACGTTGCCGGCAAGCGCGTGCTCGACGCCTATTGCTACCTGGGCGCCTGGGCGGTGCGCAGCGCCCGCGCCGGCGCGCGCCACGTGAGCGCCATCGACACCTCGCACGAGGCGCTGGCACTGGCGGGCGAGAACGCGCGGCGCAACGAATGCGCCGAGCGGGTGCAGTTCATCCAGGATGACGTGCCGCGGCAACTGGCGGCGCTGCACGCCGCCGGTGAGAGCTTCGACGTGGTGGTGCTCGACCCGCCGCCGCTGATCAAGCGGCGCAAGGACCTGCGCCCCGGCCAGGCCCACTACGCGCGCATCAATCGCCTTGCGGCACGCCTGCTGAGCGGCGGCGGGCTGCTCGTGTCCTGCTCGTGCTCGCACCACATGAGCAGCGAGATGCTGCGGCGGGCGGCGTACCAGGGATTGCGTGACAGCGGGCGCAGCGCGCAACTGGTGGCGAGCGGCGGGCAGGGCGCCGATCACCCGCGCCACCCGGCGATGCCGGAGACGGACTACCTCAAAGCAGTGTTCTTCCGCGCGCTGCCGTGATCCGCGCCGCGCGGTGGACGCGGCGCGCGCGTTGCTTGCATACTGCGCCGATGCCGTACTTCGTCTACCGCGTACGCCCCGGACCGGGTGCGCTGATCAAGCAACTCACGCTGCTCGCGCGTTTCGACAAGTTCGCCGAGGCCAAGCGCCACGCGCGCGGGCTGCGCGCGAGCGGCGAGGACGAGATCAAGGTGACCTTCGCCGACACCGAGCTGCAGGCCGAGGAGCAGTTGCAGGAGAAACGCGAAGCGCCGGTGTTGCGCGAGTGGGAGAAATAGCGCCTCAGGCCCGCTCGCGCGACCACAGCACCTCGCTGCCGCCGGCGTGGCGGGCCAGCACCCGCGCCATGACGAACAGCAGGTCGGACAGGCGGTTGAGATAGGCGAGCGCGGGCTCGCTCACGGTTTCGGTGCGCGAGAGCGTCACCACGCCGCGCTCGGCGCGCCGGCACACCGTGCGGGCCAGGTGGCACAGGGCCGCGGCCTCGCTGCCGCCCGGCAGGATGAACTCCTCGAGCGCCGGCAGGCCGGCGTTCAGCCCGTCCAGGACGCGCTCGAGCTCCGTCACCCGTTCGGCCCGCACCAGCGTGTGGCCCGGGATGCACAGCTCGCCGCCGAGGTCGAACAGGTCGTGCTGGACGTCGAGCAGCGGCCCGTCGATCTCGCCGGGCAGGTCGTGCGCGCGCAGCACGCCGAGCAGGCTGTTGAGCTCGTCGACCGTACCGTAGGCTTCCACGCGCGCGCTGTCCTTGTCGACCCGCGAGCCGTCACCGAGCCCGGTGGTGCCGGCATCGCCGGTGCGCGTGTAGATCTTCGACAGGCGTTTGCCCACCTCAGTCGCCGGCGATGCGGACCACGGTACGACCGGTCACCGAACCCTCCACGTAGGCGTCGAAGGCCTGCGGAAGCTCGTCGAACTCGATGGTGCGGTTGGCGATGCGCTCGAGGTGGCGCGGCGCGAGATCGGTGGTCAGGCGTTTCCACACGTGCTGGCGAAGCTCGAACGGCGGCAGCACCGAGTTGATGCCGAGCAGGCTCACGCCGCGCAGGATGAACGGCATGACCGTGGTCTCGAGCTTGTAGCCGCCGGCCAGCCCGATCGAGGCGATGTTGCCGAGCGGGCGCACCGTGCGCGTCAGCCAGCCGAGCGTGTCGCCGCCCACGTTGTCGACCGCGCCGCCCCACTCGGCGCGCTCCAGCGGCTTGGTGCCCATCTGTACCTCGTGGCGCGAGACCAGGCGCGCCGCGCCGAGCTCGCGCAGGTACGCCTCCTGTTCGGTCTTGCCGGTGAAGGCCACCACCTCGAAGCCCTGGCCGGCCAGCAGGTCGATGGCGAAGCTGCCGACGCCGCCGGTGGCGCCGGTGACCAGCACCGGGCCGAGGTCGGGGCTCTGGTGGTTCTCCAGCATGCGGTGCACCGCCATGCCGGCGGTCAGCCCGGCGGTGCCGATGGCCATCGCCTCGCGCAGGCCGAGGCCCTCGGGCAGGCGCACCACGGCGCTCGCCGGCGCCCGCACCCGCTCGCTGTAGCCGCCGTCGAGCTCCTCCGACAGGTTGCAGCCGCACACCAGCACCGGGTCGCCGGGCTTGAAGCGCGCGTCGCTGGAGGACTCGACGCGCCCCGAGACGTCGATCCCGCCGACCAGCGGCTGGCGGCGCAGGATGCGACCCTTGCCGGTGGCGGCCAGCGCATCCTTGTAGTTGATCCCGGAGTAGGCGGCACGGATCACCACTTCGCCCTCGGTGAGGTCGTCGAGGGTGAGTTGCTCGAAGCCCGCCCGGGTCTGGTTGTCCTCGATGTGGATTCGGAAAGCCTTGAACGTTGCCATGCACCCCTACCTCGTTTTCTATCGATCGGTGGCCGCGCGCTCTGCCCGCTGCGGCGGGCAGGCTACAATAAGCGCCGCCGCCGGGTAAACCGGACCCGCGGCGCCCGCCACCACACCCCCGGAGCCAGCCGAGAATGAGTGAGCCACACGCCGAGACCATCTTCAGCGCGATCATACGCCGGGAGTTGCCGGCCGACATCGTGTTCCAGGACGAGCGGGTCACCGCGTTTCGCGACATCAACCCGCAACGCCCGGTGCACGTGCTGATCGTGCCGAACAAGCTGATTCCCACCGCCAACGACGTGAGCGAGGCCGACGAGGCGGTGCTGGGGCACATGCTCGTGGTCGCCGCGCGCGTTGCCGAGCAGGAGGGGATCGCGGACGACGGCTACCGGTTGATGATCAACTGCGGGCGCCACGGCCACCAGGAAGTTCAGCACCTGCACCTGCACCTGCTGGGCGGCGCCGACTGCGGGCCGATGCTGAAACGCCTGGGCTGAGGGTCCCGCGGCGGCGCGGGCCGGCGCGGGCGATGCGGTTCCTCAGGGCGCGACGTCGCCGGCGAGCGCCGCGCGCAGCGCCTGGGGGAGCGGGCGCGAGCGCTCGGCCGCGTGATCCACCCACACGACGCGTGCGCGTCCGGTGGCGTAGCGGGTCGCCGGATCGGCGGCGTCGCTCAGCAGGTAGCGTGTCTCGAAGCTGCTGCGCCCGGGCGGGCCGCCGAGCATCTGCACGCGCACTTCGGCGGGATAGGGGATCGCGCGCAGGAAGGTGCACTCGGCGTCGGCGATGACGATCCCTTCGCCACTGCCCGTCAACGGGTGGCCGGCCGCCGCCAGCCACTCTATCCGGGCCTGCTCCATGAAGCGGAAATAGACGGTGTTGTTGAGGTGACCGAGCGCGTCGAGGTCGCCCCAGCGCACCGCCAGCACCACTTCGTGCAGCGGGCGCAGGTCGTCTTCCCCGACGCCGCTCACGCCTTGCCGGGGTCTTGCCGGCGGGCGATCTCGCGCTCGCGCAACGCGATGCGCCGCACCTTGCCGGTGGTGGTCATGGGCAGGTCCTCGACGAATTCCAGCTCGCGCGGGTACTCGTGTGCGGACAGGCGCGCCTTGACCGAGGCGCGGATCTCGTCGGCCAGCGTGGCGCTCGGCGCGAAACCCGCGGCCAGCACGACGAACGCCTTGACCAGTTCGCCGCGCAGGGCGTCGGGTTTGCCGATCACTGCCGCCTGGGCGACCGCCGGGTGGCGCAGCAGGCTGTCCTCGATCTCGCCGGGGCCGATCCGGTAGCCGGCGCTCGAGATCACGTCGTCGCGACGGCCGACGAAATGCAGGTAGCCGTCGGCGTCGCGGTAGCCGACGTCGCCGGTGCGGAACCAGCCGGCCAGCATCTTCTCGCGCGCGGCCTCGGGGTTGTTCCAGTAGACGAGGAACATGACCGGGTCGCCGGCCGCCAGGGCGGCCAGTTCGCCCTTCTCGCCGTCCGCCATCACCTGGCCTTCGGCATCGATCGGCTCGACGCGGTGCCCGGGGTAGGGTTTACCCATCGCGCCGGGGCGTACCGGCATCACCGCCGAGCAGTTGCCGACCAGGTAGTTGAACTCGGTCTGGCCCCACATCTCGTTGATGTCGAGGCCGAAGGCCTCGCGGCCCCAGGCGAACAGTTCCGCGCCGAGCGGCTCCCCGGCCGACATCACCGCGCGCAGGCTGGACTTGCGCAGCCGCCCGGCGCCGGCCGCCTGGCGCAGCAGCTTGAGCGCGGTGGGCGGGATGAAGGCGTTGGTGACCTTGTGCGCGGCGCAGGTGGCGAGCGCCCGCTCGGGGTCGAACTTGCCGGGCGGTTGGGCGACGATCGGCCGGCCGTAGGCGAGCGTCGGCAGCAAGGCATCGAGCAGTCCGCCGGTCCACGCCCAGTCGGCAGGGGTCCAGAACACGTCGTGCTCGCGCGGGTAGAAGTTCTGCGACAACTCGAAGCCCGGCAGGTTGCCGATCAGCGCCCGGTGCGCGATCGAGGCGCCTTTCGGCGGCCCGGTGGTGCCGGAGGTGTAGATCAGCAGCGCCGGGTCGTCGGCACGCGTGGCGGCCGTCTCGCAGGTGTCGGCGGCTTTCCCCAGCAGGCCGCGCCAGCCGCTTGCGCCGCCGGCGTCGCATTGCACGACGTGGCGCAACGCCGGCAACTCCGGGCGCAGCGACGCCAGCACCTCCGCGTGCGCGGCGTCGGTGACCACCACTCGCGCGCCGCTGTCGCGCAGGCGGTAGGCCAGCGCCTCCGGCCCGAACAGCACCGAGAGCGGCAGCGCCACGGCGCCGGCCTTGTAGGTACCGAGATGGGCGATGGCCGTTTCCGGGCGCTGGGCCAGCACGATCGCCACCCGCTCGCCGCGCCCGACGCCGAGTGCGCCGAGCGCGTTGGCCCAGCGGCAGGCCTGGCGGTGCAGGTCGGCGAAGCTGAGCGTCGCCGCCTTCCCGCCGGCGTCTTCGAAGTGCAGCGCCGGCGCCGGGTCGTCGCGGTGGCGATCGATGGCCCAGTCGGCCATGTTGAAGCGCGCCGGCACCTGCCAGTGGAAGTCGTCGCGCAGTTGCTCGAAGCTGCGCCCGTCGTCGTGCAACAGACTCATGCCCGCCGGCTCAGGCCTGGGATTTCGCCAGCGCCTGGTCGATGTCCCACAGGATGTCGTCCAGGGTCTCCAGCCCCACCGAGATGCGCACCATGTCGGGCGTGATGCCGGCCTCGATCTGCTGCTCCTCGGACAACTGCCGGTGGGTGGTGGAAGCCGGGTGGATGACCAGGGTCTTGGCGTCGCCGACGTTGGCGAGGTGGCTGAGGAACTGCACGCCCTCGATGAACTTCACCCCCGCGGCCTGCCCGCCGGCGACGCCGAAGGCGAGGATCGCGCCCGCGCCCCTGGGCAGGTAGCGACGGGCGAGGTCGTGGTAGGGGTTGTCGGCGAGGCCGGCGAACTTGACCCAGGCGACCGCCGGGTGCGCCGCGAGGAACTCGGCGACGGCCAGCGCGTTGGCGCAGTGGCGGTCCATGCGCACCGGCAGCGTCTCCAGGCCCTGCAGGAACAGGAAGGCGTTGAACGGCGCGAGCGTCGAGCCCAGCGTGCGCAGCGTCTCGCAACGCGCCTTCATGGTGAAGCCGAAGTCGCCGAAGGTCTCGTAGAAGCGCACCCCGTGGTAGCCGCGCGAGGGCTCGGTCATGCCGGGGAACTTGCCGTTGTCCCACGGGAAGCGGCCCGATTCGACCAGCACCCCGCCGAGCGAGGTGCCGTGCCCGCCGATGAACTTGGTGGCCGAGTGCACCACGATGTCGGCCCCGAAATCCATCGGCCGGCAGAGGTAGGGCGAGGCGAAGGTGTTGTCGATCACCAGCGGCAGGTCGTGGGCGTGGGCGATCTCGGCGATGGCGGCGATGTCCAGCACGTTGTTGAGCGGGTTGCCGATGGTCTCGCCGTACACCACGCGCGTGCGGTCGGTGATCGCGGCGGCGAAGTTGTCCGGGTCGTCGGGATCGACGAAGGTGGTGCGGATGCCCATCTTCTCGAAGGTCACCGCGAACTGGCTGTAGGTGCCGCCGTAGAGGGTGCCGGCCGAGACGATGTGATCGCCCTGCTCGAGCAGCGACAGCAGCGCGGTCGCCTCGGCGGCCATGCCCGAGCTGGTGGCGAGCGCCGCGCGCCCCCCTTCGAGCGCCGCCATGCGTTCTTCGAACACCGCGTTGGTGGGGTTGCTGAGGCGCGTGTAGATGTTGCCGAAGGTCTGCAGGTTGAACAGGCTGGCGGCGTGGTCGGCGCTGTCGAACACGTAGGAGGCGGTCTGGTAGATGGGCGTCACGCGCGCGCCGGTGGTCGGGTCCGGGACCTGGCCTGCGTGCAGGCAGAGCGTTTCGATGCCGAATTCGCGGTCAGCCACGTGGCGGCTCCCGTTGTTCGATAGGGCGCGCGGGCCGTCGGGCCCGCGGGCGAGAATAGCAACAAACCGCCCGCGCCGTCGTCGCGGGCACGCTCACCGCCTCAGTGCGGCACGTGCAGCGGGCGCCGTGAAGAGATCACCCCGGTGTTGACGCCGCAGAAGCTCAACCCGCCCAGCAGCCGGCCGTGCTCGATCTTCATGCAGCGGTCCATCACCACCTCGAGACCCGCGGCACGGGCCCTGGCCGCGGCCTGCTCGTGCACGATACCGAGTTGCATCCACACCACCTTCGCGCCGATGGCGATCGCCTGGTCGACGAACGGCGGCACGTTCTCCGCGCGCTGGAAGAGGTCGACCACGTCCACCGGCTCGGGGATGGCGGCGAGCTCGGCGTAACAGCGCTCGCCGAGGATCTCGGTATGCCGGGGGTTGACCGGGATCACGCGAAAGCCGTGCTCCTGCAGGTACTTGGCGGCGAAGTAGCTCGGCCGGTACCACTGGTCGGAGAGCCCCACCATGGCCACGGTGCGATACTCGGCGAGGATTCGGCGCAGGGTGGGGATGTCGCACACGGTGGTCGGTCTCTCCAGGTAACGGTAACGCCGGCTTCAGTCGGCCGGGCCGAGCACGAAACGACAGCCGTCGCTGGTGACGTCCAGTTGCCCGTCACGCGTTTCGGCGAGGTCCACGAGCTGGTAGAACACCGGGCGGGTCATCCGGGCGAGCAGGCGACGGCGCACCTGCACGTAGGGCGACGGCTCGCCGCTGTGCGGGTCGATGCGCACCTCGATGGGGTGTTCGGCGCCGGCGACCACCTGGTCGTCGCAGTTGGTGGTGAATCGCAGGCACCGGGCCTCGCCGCGACCCTCGACCTCCAGCGCGACGGCGCTGAACGGGGCGTCCTCGACGACGATGCGCAACTTCTCCGCGGGCGTGACCAGGTAGTACTCGCCGTCGTCGTCGCGCCGCAACACGCTCGCGAACAGGCACACCAGGGGCTTGCGCCGAACGGGGGCGCCCTCGTGGTACCAGGTGCCGTCGCGCGCGATACGAATGTCGATCTCGCCCGTTTTCGGCGGCTGCCAGTCCTCGACCGGCGGGCGCCGTCGTGCCCCGCGCAAGGAGCCGGCGAGCGTAGCGGCCAGTGCGCCCGGGTCACGCGGTGCGGCCATCGAGCACCGGGCGGGGGCGCCCGTTCCGGTCGAGCGCCACGTAGGTGAACAGCCCCTCGGTGACCTTCTCGTGGTGATCGCTGCGCTGGCGATCGACCCAGGTCTCCACCGCTACCGTGATCGAGGTGTTGCCGATGCGCTCGGTACGGCAGAAACACGACACCAGGTCGCCGACGTACACGGGCTTGTGAAACGTCATCGCTTCCACCGCCACGGTAGCGACCCGCCCGCGCGCCGCGGCGTAGGCATGCACGCCGCCGGCGATGTCCATCTGCGCCATCAGCCAGCCGCCGAAGATGTCGCCGTTGGGGTTGGTATCCGCGGGCATGGCCAGCGTGCGCAGCGAGGGAATACGCGCCTGGGCGTCGTCTGCGTCGGGTCGGGCCGGGTCGGTCACTCGCGTTGCTCCGCGCGGTCGGGTTTCGGACCGGAATTGACGTTAACGTAAACGTAATCCAAAATCCACGCGCGCCGCTCATGATACCGCGCCCGGCGGGGCTTGAACCCACGCCCGCTGCGATCAGAGAATGGGGCCGGCACAGCGCACCGTCAAAGCGACAATCACAGCGCCCGGGGTGGAGGACATGAGCGAACCGGACACGTTTCCGAAACTGCTGCTCGACCGCGCGCAACGCAACGCCACGCGCCCGGCGATGCGGGAGAAGGACTACGGGATCTGGCAGACCTGGACCTGGGCCGAGGTGGCCGCCGAGGTCGAGGCGCTGGCCGGCGGGCTGGCGGCGATGGGCTTCAGCCGCGGCGACCGACTCAGCATCATCGGCGACAACCGCCCGCGGCTGTACTGGTCCATGGCGGTCGCGCAGTCGCTCGGCGGCGTGCCGGTGCCGACCTACCAGGACGCCGTGGCGAAAGAGATGCAGTACGTGCTCGAGCACGCCGGCGCGCGCTTCGTGGTCGCCGAGGACCAGGAGCAGGTCGACAAGGTGCTCGAGGTGATCGACGCCTGCCCGCAGCTCGAATACATCATCTACGACGACCTGCGCGGTCTCGAGCACTACGACGACCCGCGGCTGCACAGCTTCGATCAGGTCCAGGCGCGGGGGCGCGAATACGCCGCGGCGCACCCGGGCTTCTGGCGCGAGGAGATCGCCAAGGGCCGCGGCAGCGACGACGCCATCATCCTCTACACCTCCGGCACCACCGGCAACCCGAAAGGCGTGGTGCTGACCCACGACAACGTCCTCATCACGGCCCGCAACAGCATTGCGATGGAGGGGCTGGATGCCGACGAGGAGACCCTCGCCTACCTGCCGATGGCCTGGGTGGGCGACCACATCTTCTCCTACGCGCAGTCCTACGTGGCCGGGTTCTGCGTCAGCTGCCCGGAAAGCAGCGCCACCGTGATGAACGATCTGCGCGAGATCGGCCCGACCTATTTCTTCGCGCCGCCGCGCATCTTCGAGAACCTGCTGACCAGCGTGATGATCCAGATCGAGGACGCCGCGAAGGTCAAGCAGCGCATGTTCCACTACTTCATGGGTGTTGCCCGCCGGGTGGGCACGCGGGTGCTCGACGGCGAGTCGGTGTCGTTGTCGGAACGCGCGCTGTACGCGCTCGGCAACCTGCTGGTCTATGGCCCGCTCAAGAACACCCTGGGCCTGAGCCGCGTCAAGCTCGCCTACACCGCGGGCGAGGCGATCGGCCCGGAGATCTTCGAGTTCTACCGCTCGCTCGGCATCAACATCAAGCAGCTGCTCGGCCAGACCGAGGCGGCGGTGTTCATCACCGTGCAGCGCAACGGCGAGGTCCACCCCGACACGGTGGGCACGCCGGCGCCCGACGTCGAGATCCGCATCGAGGACACGGGCGAGATCCTCTACCGCAGCCCGGGCGTGTTTCGCGAGTACTACAAGAACCCCGAAGCCACCGCCGAGACCAAGACCCCGGACGGCTGGGTGCACACCGGCGATGCCGGGTTCTTCGACGAGCAGGGGCACCTGCGCGTGATCGACCGTGCCAAGGACGTCGGCAAGCTGACAGGC
>JBFJWO010000107.1:0-11752 GCA_041623575.1 Gammaproteobacteria bacterium | reverse complement strand
CCGGAACAGGAGCCCGCCAGTTGCCGTAGCTGCCCGCCCAGCGCTTCGCTGAAGGCGCACAACTCGCTCAGCATCCCGTCGACCCGACCCTTCGAACGGATGGCGAGCGTGATGTCCTTGGAGGCCATGTCGCCGATCACCCGGCGCGCCTTGCCGATCAGCGCACCGGCGCTCGACACGACCTCGCGGATCTCGTCGCTGAACTTGTCGGACTTCTGCGACAGTTGCCGGACCTCGCTCGCCACCACCGAGAACCCGCGTCCGGCCTCGCCGGCGCGCGCTGCCTCGATGGCCGCGTTCAGCGCGAGCAGGTTGGTCTGATCGGCGATGAGCTTTACGTCGTCGAGCAGCTTGCCCGCCGTATCGAGACGTTCGGCGAGGTCGTCGACGATGTGTACCATCTGCATGCTGGCGTGACTCGCCTCGACCAGCAGGCCGACGAAGCCTTCCAGCGTCCGACGGGTCTCGCCGGCGAGCGCCGGGAAGCCGTCCTCCGTTTGCGCCTGCGCCGGGTCGGTGCGCTCGCCGACACTGGCTACCACCTCGAGCAGGCGGTCTTCCTGCGCACGGGCCCTGGCGGTCAGCTCCCCGACCATGGCGTCCAGACGTGCGATCTCGGTGGCGGTCTCGGTGCGGGCGCTTTGCATCGACCCGCGAACCCGATCGACCAGCGAACCCCAGCCTGCGTCGAACTCCCCCAGCAGTTCCGCGAGTCGACTCTCGTGCGCGTGCCTCAGCGCACCGACCTCGTTGTCGCCGCCATCGCCGCGCCGCGGGACGCCGAACCACCAGATGAACGCCAGCGCCGGCAGTGCTGCGCTGAGCCAGCTCACGCCCCGCACCAAAAGGTCAGCGGCGGCCAGCGCCAGCGGCAACGACCAGCCGATCCAGGTGCCCACGAACAGCGCGCCGGGCGACCTCATTCGGCGCGCTCGCGACGTCGGCCGCCACCGGCACGAGGCCTGGGATGGTGCGCTACCCGCACCGCGGACATCGGCGTGCAGAGGGGAATTCGAACCCGCCAGAGGCAACACGACATGGCGCTACCCGACCCTGGCGTAGACCGTTCGCCCGAGGCATCGAAACCGGTCGCTCACCCGAAACAGGGACTCTGAATGGCCGAGGAACAAGCGGCTGGCGTCGTGCATGTAGCGGGCGAACCGCTCCACCGTCTGGCGCTTGTGCTCGTGGTCAAAGTAGATCACCACGTTGCGGCAGAAGATGGCGTCGAACTGGCCCGGCATGAACGTCTCGTGCAACAGGTTGTGCTGGCGGAACGTGACCATCGAGCGCAGGCGCTCGCTGATCTGCATGGTCCGCGCCCCGCCCGCTTCGCGCACGGGCGTGAACCAGCGCGCCTTGTCGGGTAGCGGCACCATGCGCGTACAGCGTTCGTCGTAGACGCCGCGCACCGCGGTCTTCAGCACGTTGGAGTCGATGTCGGTGCCGAGAATCTGCACCTCCCAGTCGGGAAGCGTCTCCATGGCGTTGGCGAGCGACATGGCGATCGAGTAGGGTTCCTCGCCGGTGGAGCAACCCGCCGACCACAGGCGCAGCCGTTTCGATTGGCGGTGGCGATCGAGCAACGCCGGCAACAGTTCCGCGCACAGGTAGTCGAAGTGGTGGCGTTCGCGGAAGAAGGTCGTGAGGTTGGTGGTCAGGGCGTTGACCAGTTCCACCGTCTCGAGCGCCGCGTGCGTTTCCACGTAGTCGCAGTACGCCTCGAAGCTGTTCAACCCGAGGGCGCGTACGCGCCGCGACAGCCGCGAGTGGACCATGCTGAACTTGTCGTCGTTGAGGACCAGGCCGGCGTTGCGGTTGGCGATCTGGCGCAGGTAGTCGAAATCGCGCTGCGTCAACACCAGGTTGGGGCTCGAATCGGGCATGGTCAGTCGCGCGTCGGGACCTCGGCAGCGCGCCGGGCGAGGTTGCGCAAGGCCAGCACCAGTGGCGCCCGGCTCGCCTCGCGAAGCGCCTGCGGCGAGGGCGCTCCCTGCAGTGCCCGCCAGTCTGCCAGCAGCCGTTGCAGGGAATCGGCCGCTCCGGCGAGGTCGGCGGCACTGGCCGCAGGCCGGACCCGGGAGTTGTCGTTCACACGCCCGCCCTCACCGCCGGGCGCACGCCATCGGCCGCGGGCGCAAGCGGTGCCAGTGCTTCTTGCAGGCGCCGCACCTGAGCCTCGATCCGCCGGGCGTCCATCGGACGTTCGCCCTGGGCCGCGAGCAGCATGTCGGCGAGGCAGTCGAGAGAGGACGTCAACAGCGCGCGCCGCTCGATGCCCATCGCCCCCCCGGCGTCGGTGTGGCGGACCAGCGACTCGATCAACCGGGTCACCTCCCGCACGCGCGGCATGCCGAACGCCGCGCTCGCCGTAGCGAGTCGGCGCGCCGAGTGCAGCAGCGGCTCGAGCCGTGCGTCGCGCAACCCTGTCTGCATCGCCCGCACCGCTTCCAGGCTCTCGTCGAAAAACGCCGGCAGGAAATGCCTGACCTCGATGCTCATCTCTTGTCCCCGGTGAAACGCACGCCCTTCGGCCTCACGTCGCCCTCGCCCCAGGGCAGTCCGGCAACGCGAAACCGCCCCGGTCGGGTAGCGACCGCGGCGCGGAAATCTTGAGCGGGAAAACCAACGGATGGGGCGTGAGTGCAGGCCGAGCGACGAGCGCGCGTGACGGGGACCTGGCCGTGTGGAGAGCGAACTCTCCGCCCGTGTTACGCCCGATCGTACACTCGACCTGCCGGCGTGCTATCGGCCGCCCACCGCAAAGGTTTAGCCGTCGCGCCGGGTGGACCGCCGGGCGGCGAAGAACTGCTGCAGCAGTTCGCCGGCCGGTTGGGAAAGCACGCCACCGAGCACGCCCGGCCAGTGATTGTTGTGGGGGGCGCGCAGAGCGTCGACGACACTGCCTGCCGCCCCGGTGCGTGGATCGGCCGCAGCGAAGATCACCTGCGCAAGGCGCGCGTGCACGCAGGCACCGGCGCACATCTGGCAGGGTTCGAGCGTCACGTACAGCCGCGCGCGCGCCAGCCGGTAGTTACCCCGCGCGCGCGCGGCGGCACGCAATGCCACGATCTCGGCGTGGGCCGTGGGGTCGTGGCGCGCGATGCAGGCGTTGGCACCCTCGCCGATCACCTCGTCGTTCTCCACGACCACTGCACCGACCGGCACTTCGCCGGCGGCACCCGCCCGCTGCGCCAGGCGCAGCGCCAGCCCCATGAAATAGCGATGCTGCGCCATCAACGGCGACGCCCCGGCGGCGTGCGCAGTCACCGCGCCGTGCTCACCCAGGGCTCGGGCAGCGCAAACCGCTCGCGCAGCGCCCGGCCCACAGCCAGCGCGTCGGCACGGCTGGCGAACCCCGGTAACACGGCCCGCGTCCAGGCGACACCGTCCACCTCGGCCGCCTCGAGGCGTGGCGCCACACCGGCCTCTTGCAGCGCCCGCACGAGGCCGTCCAGGCCGGCGGCCTCGCGCGCAGCCGCCAGGTGCAGCACCCAGATCCCGTCCGCGTGCTGCAGGCCGCTGCCGGCGATCGGCTCGGTTTCGCCCGCCCAGGCGGCGAGTTGCGCGGCCTCCACGACGGACACCGGCCCGGCGTCGCCATCGCGGGGCGCAACGTAGGCGCTGGCGGGCTGCTCCAGGCGCACCACCCGATCGGCGTGGCGGATCTCGACCTGCCCTTCGATCAAGGCGACCAGGTCCTCACCGCCACGGGCGCGGCCCCAGATGTCGGTGCCACGGATGCCGGCCGTGACCGCGCCCACGGCGATCGTGACGTCGCGGCGGCGCTGGGCACCGAGCGAGGCGGTGGTAAACCGGAAGGCGCCGCGCAGAACGTCGAAGAGCGCGCTGAACGAGCCCCATTGATCGTCCGCCACCCGCACCTCGCGGATCGCGAACCGGGCCTCGGCGCCCAGTTTGACGACACTGCCTTCGTCGAGGCGCAGCAAGGCCCGCGCCCCGGCCCCGGTGCGCAGGACATCCCCCGTCTCGAGCCGCACGCCCGTCTCGAGCGGCCTCGCCACGCCGGCCCTTTCCACCCACGCAGGAAAACGCATGGCCTCGACCCGCAATGCGCCGGCAGCCGGCGTGACCAATGCACAGAGGAGCCACACGGGCAGCAGTCGGGTCGACCGGTACACGCGGCGGGGAATGTGGGGGAACGAAAGCCCACGGCGAGCGGGGGCCGTCGCGGGGAACGGCGGGGATTCACCGCCGGCGCGGTAGCATGCCGCGCCAGCGGATGTCGGGAAGGGCAACGACTACGCGGCGTCGTTGACCTCCTTCATGCTGAGTCGAATGCGGCCCTGCTTGTCGACTTCCAGGACTTTCACTTTCACCATCTGACCCTCGGACAACTCGTCGGAGACGCTCTGCACGCGGTTCTCGGAGATCTGCGAAATGTGCACCAGACCGTCCTTGCCCGGCAGGATGTTCACGAAAGCGCCGAAGTCCATGATCTTGGCCACCCGGCCCTCGTAGATGGTACCGACCACCACGTCCGCGGTGAGTTGCTCGATACGGCGCTTGGCGTCCTCGCCGGCAGCGGAGTCCGCCGAGGCGATGGTCACCCGACCGTCGTCCTCGATGTCGATGGTGGTGCCGGTCTCCTCGGTCAGCGCCCGGATCACCGAGCCGCCCTTGCCGATCACCGCCGCGATCTTCTCGGGATCGATCCTGATCGTGATGAAACGCGGCGCGTAGTCGGAGAGTTTGTCGCGCGGCTGGCCGATCTCGGCGTCCATCACGTCGAGGATGTGCAGCCGCCCGGCACGCGCCTGCTCGAGCGCGGTGTGCATGATCTCGCGGGTGATGCCCTGGGTCTTGATGTCCATCTGCAAAGCGGTGACGCCCTCGCGGGTGCCGGCCACCTTGAAATCCATGTCGCCCAGGTGGTCCTCGTCGCCGAGGATGTCCGAGAGCACCGCGTAGCGTTCGCCGTCTTTCACCAGACCCATGGCAATGCCGGCCACCGCCGAGCGCACCGGGACGCCGGCGTCCATGAGCGCCAGGCTGGTGCCGCACACGCTGGCCATCGAGCTGGAGCCGTTCGACTCGGTGATCTCGGAAACCACGCGGATCACGTAGGGAAAGTCGTCCTGGTGAGGCATGACACCCAGCAGACCGCGCTTGGCCAGGCGCCCGTGGCCGATCTCGCGGCGCTTCGGCGACCCCATGAAACCGGTCTCGCCCACGCAGTAGGGCGGGAAATTGTAGTGCAGCATGAACTGCTCGCGGTACTCGCCGTCGAGCGCTTCGACCAACTGGGCATCGCGGGCCGTTCCGAGCGTGGTGACGACCAGTGCCTGGGTCTCGCCGCGGGTGAACAGCGCCGAGCCGTGGGTGCGCGGCAAGACGCCGGTACGCACCGAGATCGGGCGAACCGTGTCGTGGGCGCGACCGTCGATACGCTGCTCGCCGGCGAGCACACGGTTGCGCACGATGCCCTTCTCCACCTTGGCGAACGCGGCGCGCACTTCGTCTTCGCTCCAGCCGTCGCCGGCGTCCTCCGCCAGCGCCTCGACGGCCTGCTGGCGGACCTCCGCCACCCGCTCCTGGCGGGCGAGCTTCTCGGCGATGGTGTAGGCCGACTGGATGTCGGCGCTGCACGCGGCGCTGATCGCCTCGAGCAACCGCTCGTCGTCACTCGGTGCCTGCCAGTCCCAGGCCGGCTTGCCGGCTTCGGCGACCATTTCCTTGATCGCGGTGATCGCCACCTGCATCTGCTCGTGGCCGAACATCACCGCCCCGAGCATCACTTCCTCGGACAGCACCTGCGCCTCGGACTCGACCATCAGCACGGCGTCCGCGGTCCCGGCAACGACCAGGTTCAGCGACGAGTCGGCCAGCTGAGAGCCGGTCGGGTTGAGCAGGTACTCCCCGTTCACGTAGCCGACCCGGGCGGCACCGATGGGCCCCTGGAACGGCATGCCGGAGAGCGACAGGGCGGCGGACGCGCCGATCAGGGCCGCGATGTCGGGATCGACCTCGGGGTCCACCGACAGCACCGTCGCCACCACCTGCACCTCGTTCTTGAAACCTTTCGGGAACAGCGGGCGCAAGGGGCGGTCGGTCAGCCGCGCGGTGAGCGTCTCTTTCTCGGTGGGGCGTCCCTCGCGCTTGAAAAAACCGCCGGGAATCTTGCCGGCGGCGTAGGTCCTTTCCTGGTAGTTGATCGTCAGGGGAAAGAAGTCCTTCCCCGGGTCGGCCTTCTTGGCCCCGACCGCGGTCACCAGGACCACCGTGTCGGACACGCTGACGATCACGGCCGCGTCGGCTTGCCGCGCGACCTCGCCCGTTTCCAGACAGACTTCGTGGCTTCCGTACTGGAAACGCTTTACTGATTTTGTCACTTGCACACCTTGCAGGTTCGAAGAGGGGTTAACGGCGCAGGCCGAGTCGTTTGATCAGTTCCTGGTACCGGCCGCCGTCGATGTTCTTCAGGTAGTCCAGCAGCTTGCGACGCTGGTTCACCATGCGCAGCAGGCCGCGGCGGGAGTGGTGATCGTGCTTGTGGTCGTTGAAGTGCTCGGTGAGGTGCGAGATGCGCGCGGACAGCAGCGCGACCTGCACTTCGGGCGAACCGGTATCACCGGCGGCGCGCTGGTAGTCCTGCACGATGCTCGCCTTCGTTTCGGTACTCAGGGAGGACATTTGGGCTCCGATTGGTAGGGCCGGGTAAACCCGGAAGTTTAAAAGTCCGGCCTTTTCAGGTCAATCCGCGTGTGGCCGTAAATTACGCCGCGCCGGTCCGGGATCCCGGGCTGCGGAGCCGCCGGGCGGGTCGCGATCACCGGGCTGCCAGCAGCCGGCGCGGCCCGACCCGGCCGTCGTCGAGCACTTGCCCGACACCGACGAACTCCCCGTGCGCGGCGTACAGCCTCAGGTAGCCGGAGGCCGGCGCTTTGGGCACCTGCACCGCCTGCCCCTGGCGGACGTAGAAGACCATGTCGGGGCTGAGCTCCACCCTCGGCAGGCTCTCCAGCGCCGTATCGAGCGGCAGCAGGTAGACCGCGAGCGCCGCGCCGCCCTGCTCACGCGCCGCGTGCAGTTGCTCCAGCGTCACCATGCTGTAGGCGGGCTCGCTGAACGCCCCCACCGCGGTGCGCCGCAAGGCCGCCACGTGCCCCCCGCAGCCGAGCTGCTCGCCGAGGTCCTCCACCAGGGTGCGCACGTACGTACCCTTGGAGCAATGCAGCTCGAACTCGTAGTCGCGCCCGGCGTGGCCGAGCAGTTCGAAGGCGTGCACCGTGATCGGGCGGGGCTCGCGCTCGATCTCGATCCCCTGGCGCGCCAGCTTGTACAGCGGTTTGCCTTTGTGCTTGAGCGCCGAGTACATCGGCGGTACCTGCAGCGACTCGCCCAGGAAAGCACCCATGGCCACGGCCACCGCGGCCGGCTGCAGGTCGCCGGCGTCGCGCGTCTCCAGCACCTCGCCCTCGGCGTCGCCGGTGCTGGTGCGTTCGCCGAACCGCGCCGTCAGCCGGTAACGCTTGTCGGCATCGAGCAGGTAGGCGGAGATCTTCGTCGCCTCGCCCAGGCACACCGGCAACAAGCCGCTCGCCATCGGGTCGAGGCTGCCGGTGTGGCCCGCCTTGCGAGCCCGGAACGCCCGCTTCACCGCCTGCAGTGCCTGGTTCGACGTGCGCCCGCGAGGCTTGTCCAGCAGCACGATGCCGTCGACGGCGAGCTTGCGCTCAGCGGCCACGCGCGCCGTCCGCGAACGTCGGCCAGCGCGGCGCGGCGCCCTGCGTGCGCCGTTCAGTCATCGTCGCGGTCGCGCCGCCGCGCCGCCGCGATCAGGGCATCCATGCGCGCGCCGTCCGCGGTGCTGCTGTCGTGGTGGAAACGCAGTTGCGGGGTGACCCGCAGGCGCACCCGCCCGGCGAGGCGCCGGCGCAGGAAACCGCTGGCGCGGCGCAGCGCGGCCAGGGTCGCCGGCACCGATTGCGCGTCGAGCACGGTGAAGTGCACGTCGGCGATCGACAGGTCCCTGGTCACCTCCACCTCGGAAATGGTGAAGAACTCGCCGACCCCCGGGTCTTTCAACTCCTGGGTGACGATCGTCGAGAGCTCGCGCTGGATCTGGTCGGCAACGCGAAAACTGCGCGGGTACTCCCTGGCCATCACTGTCTCGTCGCCGCCAGGCGGTTTGAGCCGCCCCGGCGTCTCAACTGAGCGCGCGCGCGACTTCCGTGCGCTCGAAGACCTCGATCTGGTCGCCGACCCGCACGTCGTTGTAGTTGCGCACCGCGATACCGCACTCGGTGCCCATGCGCACCTCTTCGACGTCGTCCTTGAAGCGGCGCAACGATTCGAGTTCGCCCTCGTAGATCACCACGTTGTCGCGCAGCACCCGGATCGGCTCGCGGCGGCGCACGACGCCGTCGACCACGATCGAACCGGCGACGTAGCCGAACTTGGGCGAACGAAACACTTCCTTGACCTCGGCCAGCCCGATGATGCGCTCCTGGATCTCGGGCGAAAGCATGCCGCTGATCGAGGCCTTGACCTGGTCGATGGCCTCGTAGATCACACTGAAATAGCGCATGTCGACGTCCTGCTCGGTGACCAGGCGACGCGCGGCGCCGTCGGCGCGCACATTGAAGCCGATCAGAATGGCGGACGAGGCGGCCGCCAGGTTGACGTCCGACTCGGTGATGCCGCCGACGCCGCCACCGATGATCTTGACCTGCACCTCGTCGTTGGAGAGCTTCTCCAGCGCGTCTCTGAGGGCCTCGAAACTGCCCTGCACGTCGGTCTTGACCAGCAGGTTGACGGCCTTCATCTCGCCGTCCTGGATCTGTGAGAACACGTCCTCGAGCTTGGCCGGGCGCTGGTTGGCCAGGCGCACGTCGCGCGACTTGCTCTGGCGGTACTGCGCGAGTTCCTTGGCCTTGCGTTCGTCGGTCGTGGCGAGCATCTCGTCGCCCGCGTTGGGTGTGCCCGACAGCCCCAGCACCACGACCGGCATCGACGGCCCGGCCTCGGGGATGCTCTCGCCGCTCTCGTCGAACAGCGCGCGAACACGACCGTATTCGCTCCCGGTCACGACAATGTCGCCCTTGCGCAAGGTGCCGGCCTGCACCAGCACGGTGGCGACCGGGCCGCGACCCTTGTCGAGGGTCGCCTCGATGACCACGCCTTCGGCCTGGCCATCGGCGCGCGCCCGCAGTTCGAGGACTTCGGCCTGCAGCAGCAGCGCGTCGAGCAACTCGTCGATGCCCTCGCCGGTTTGCGCCGAGACGTTGACGAAGATGGTGTCACCGCCCCACGCCTCGGAGATCACGTCCTGGGCGGACAACTCGCTGCGCACCCGCTCCGGGTCGGCCTCGGGTTTGTCGATCTTGTTGACCGCGACCACCATCGGCACGCCGGCAGCGCGTGCGTGCTGGATCGCCTCGATCGTCTGCGGCTTGACGCCGTCGTCGGCGGCCACCACCAGGATCACGATGTCGGTGGCCCGGGCGCCGCGCGCACGCATCGCGGTAAACGCGGCGTGGCCCGGCGTGTCGAGGAACGTGATGACGCCGCGCGGCGTCTCGACGTGGTAGGCGCCGACGTGCTGGGTGATGCCGCCAGCCTCGCCGGCCGCCACGCGGGTGCGCCGGATGTGGTCCAGCAGCGAGGTCTTGCCGTGATCGACGTGCCCCATCACGGTCACCACCGGCGCGCGCGACGCGACCTTCTGCTCCTGCTCGACGCGCAGCCCTTCGGCCAGCGACTTCTCGACGTCGCTGGCGGTCTGCGTGACCGCCTTGTGGCCCATCTCCTCCACCACCAGGGTGGCGGTGTCCTGGTCGATGACCTGGTTGATGGTCGCCATCTCGCCCATGGTCATCATGGCCTTGATGACCTCGGCGGCTTTCACGGCCATGGCGTTGGCGAGTTCGGCGACGGTGATGGTCTCGGGCACCTGCACCTCGCGCACCACCGGCGCCGTCGGCTTCTCGAAGGCGTGCTTGGACTCGACCTGCGTCGCGGAGCGGCGCACGGTGCGCTTCTTGGTGCGACGCCCGGCCTTGCCCTGGGCGACGTGCAGCTGATCGCGCCCGTAACGCGTGTCCTTGTCCTTGCCGCGGGTCTTGCGCTCGCTGCGGGCGGGCTCGGTCGCGGGCTTGTCCTGCGCAGCCTTGGCCGCCGCTTCGGCGGCCGCGCGGGCCTCCTCCTCGGCCTTGCGCCGCGCCTCTTCCTCCTCGGCCTTGCGCCGGGCCTCGTCCTCCTCGGCCTTGCGCCGGGCCTCGTCCTCTTCGGCCTTGCGCCGGGCGTCCTCTTCCTCCTGGCGCTTGAGCTGCTCGGCCTCCATGCGTTTGCGCTCGAGCTCCTGCACTTCCTGGGCCTTGCGCGCAGCCTGCTCCTCGAGTTCCTGCGAGCGCTTGACCTCGTCCTGCAGCGCGACGCTGCGCTTGATGTAGGTGCGCCGCCCGCGCACTTCCACGTTGACGGTCTTGCGCCCCGGCGTGCCGGCCTGGACCTTGAGCTCGCTCACCCGCTTGCGGCGCAGGGTGATCTTGCGCGAGGCGAGCGGCGTCTCGTCGTTGCGCCCGTGGGCACGGCGAAGGAACTCGAGCAGCTCCATCTTCTCGTCGTCGGTGACCGCATCGTCGGCGCCGCCCTTGCTCAGGCCGGCGTCCTGCAATTGCTCGAGCAACCGGTCCACCGGGGTGCCGACCACCTCTGCGAGCTGTCTGACTGTTACATCGCTCATCGCTCTACTCCGCCGCCGAATCGGTCTCGGCGCTTTCCTCCGCCGCGGCGAACCAGGGCTCGCGCGCTTTCATGATCAGCCTGCCGGCCAGCTCCTCGTCCATGTCCTCCAGCTCCATGAGATCGTCCACCGCCTGCTCGGCCAGGTCTTCGAGGGTAAGAATGCCCTTGGCGGCGAGCTGGTAGGCGACGTCCTCCTCGAGCTCCTCGAGCTCTAGCAGCTCGTCCGACGGGCGCGCGTCGCCCAGCTTCTCCTCGGTGGCGATGGCCTTGGTCAGCAGCGCGTCGCGGGCGCGGTTGCGCAGCTCCTGGACGATGCCGTCGTCGAATTCCTCGACGTCGATCAGCTCCTGCTCCGGCACGTAGGCCACTTCCTCGATGCTGGTGAAGCCTTCCTGCACCAGGATGGTCGCGACTTCCTCGTCGACGTCCAGCTGCTCGACGAACATCTGCTGCAGGGCGCGGGCCTCGCTCTCGCTCTTCTCCTCGGCCTGCTGGGCGTCGAGCACGTTCAGCTCCCAGCCGGTGAGCTCGCTCGCCAGGCGCACGTTCTGGCCGTTGCGCCCGATGGCCAGCGAGAGTTTCTCCTCTTCGACCGCGATGTCCATGCTCTGCGCGTCCTCGTCGACCACGATGGACACGACGTCCGCCGGCGACATGGCGTTGATCACGAACTGCGCGGGGTTCTCGTCCCAGAGGATGATGTCCACGCGCTCGCCGGCGAGCTCGTTGGAGACCGTCTGCACACGCGAGCCGCGCATCCCGACGCAGGCCCCCACCGGGTCCAGCCGCGGGTCGTTGGAGCGCACCGCGATCTTGGCCCGCACGCCCGGGTCACGGGCCGCGCCCATGATGTCGATCAGGCCCTGTCCGACCTCGGGCACTTCCAGCTTGAACAGCTCGGCGAGAAACTCCGGCGCCGTGCGGGTCACGAACAGCTGCGGACCGCGCAGCTCCGAGCGCACCTCGCGCAGGTACCCGCGCAGCCGGTCGCCGGGACGCACGGCCTCGCGCGGGATCATCTCCTCGCGCGGCACGAAGGCCT